>JACPWC010000042.1 GCA_016197225.1 Chloroflexota bacterium | reverse complement strand
TCTTCACTCAGTTCCCGCCAGGCACGGTCGAAGTCGGTTCGTTTCATGGAGCCTCCAAAAGGGGTATGGGCTGTCGGACGCGCAACGTGCCCCTATCTTACTCCTCTCTCTTCTGCTCCCAAAACTTTGACGGGCACTCCAGCGGCTTCAAGCACACCACCGGCTCTTTTGCCAGCAGGGTGCGCAGGATCGAGAAATCGGGCAGGTTAAGGGCTTTGGCGATGGCCTTGTCAATTTCGGCCCGGGCCGGGTCGTCGGCCATTTCCGGCAGGGGCTTGAGAGTCTGGTCGGCCAGTTTGTCGTAAGCCGCCGTGAGCGCCTTGAGTTGCTCGGCAGAAAGTTCGTTGAGGTTGAGCACGGGCATGGCGGCGAGGGACGGCTTTTTGATTCCCGACCATGCGCCCCGCGTTTCTTCTCGGTTTGCGAGTATGGTTATCAAGCCGAGGGTTGAATTCAGCCACAGCGTCAGAGCTTTTTCGGCTCTCTGCGCGGCAGTCTTTCTGCTCAGTGAGAATGTCCACCAAACATTTGAAAGCACAGGCTCGGATGAGCGGATGGCTACAAGATTTTGTTTCTTGAGCCAGAACCGTTCTGCAATAAGCAATCTGCCAGCCAACGGCCATAAGTCTTCAACGCGCCGAAGATTGCGCCCAGCTTTTGCTTTTGGCAGAGGTGAGAGGTAGCTGTTGGGCTTTTGCTCCATCGTAAAGATGTTATCGGTATCATGGCCCCAAACAGTTGGATAAGCAGTAACAGCGTTATTGTGGCTGAGTTTGAATCCGTCGTGAATGTCTCGCCTGTCCGGGCCGAGCGTACCGAGGTCGCCCAGCGGGCAGAGCGGCAGGCGCTTGCCTTTGCGCTGGCCGGGCAGGCGCAGGCTGTGGTGTCCCAGGTGATAGGCGGCGCGAGTTAGATCAGCTTGAGCAAAGGCGCAAGGCAGGAGCCACGAGGGCTGGGCTTTCAATTCTTCTTGTGAAATGGCAATGGCTTCGCCCAGCTTACGCTCGCCAAGCATGATCTCAAATCCGCCGTGACCCTCGAACAGATCAGGCACGCCGTTTCGCAGGACTTCGCTGGCTACTGAAAGCGCTTCAAACGCCGTGTTTGGGTTGCGCCATAGATTGATAGCGACGGCTGATTGCAATGGCGCTGGATCAGCCGGGTCGAACTTTTGCATGATCATCATCACTTCGCTCAAGTCGGTGCTTTCCGAAAAGTTCCAGCGCTCCGGGTCCTGGCTGGCGATGAGGTATTCGATCTGATAGCCTTTGTTAATAAGGGCGCGGCTTGGCCCCCACGACACGCCGGAGAGCAAAGCTTTGGGCAGGATGAGGGCGATGCGCCCGCCGGGTTTGACGTAGCGGTCGGCAATGGCGATGAAGACCGAGCCGAGGCCGGCGGTGACGCTGGCTTGCGCCTTTTGCTCCTGAATCAGCTTCTGCAATTTCTTCTGCATCGGCTCGCGTTCGGCATCCGGCACCGAGCCGAAAAGCAAGTTGCCGCCCACACTTCGGGTGAAGGGCGGGTTCATCACGCATAAGTCAAGGTCGGGCAGGGGGGCGCTGAACAGTTGCTCATCGCCGTCACCGGTGGCCTGTTGCGCGCCGGGCATCGAGCCAAACAAATCCATTTGGATGGACGGTTGGCGGCCTGCTAAAAATTCCAGACTGCCCAGGCGGTGATGAGGGCCGCCAAGCGGCAGGCTGAACAGGTTCATCTTGTCGAACGGCACATCGGGCGCTTTGAGGGCCAGAGTAGAGGCCGTGAGGTGAATGGCCGAGGGCAGAACATCGTAGCCATGCAAAATATCTTCCGCCAGCGCCTTGTGGATGTTTGTGCTTCCGGCCGGGTGGCCTTCGGCGGCGCTGGCCCGGAAGTGGTTATCGGTGACGGCGTCAGCCGCGGCCATCAGTAACGTGCCGGTTCCGCAGGCAGGGTCGGCGATTCGGAGTTGGCGCACCTGTTTGAGATCGCGCCAGTTGGTTTGCCCGGCTGAGGGGCGCAGGGCCAGTTTGAGCAGGAGAGTGGCGGCGGGGATGCTGGTGTAGTACGTGCCCAGGTACTTGGCTTCGGAGAGCAGGCGATGATAGATGCGGCCCATCAGGTCGTGTTTGAGGGCCACGCGAAGCTGGATCACATCTTGAGCGGCTTGCACAAGGCGGTACAGGCCTTCATAAATGGAGGGCATGTTGCCGATGCTGGTAATGGTTTCGATGGCCAGATAAAAGATGGGGTAGTAATCAATTTTGGCAATGATGAACCGCCACTGCTCCAGGAAAAATCTGACCGGGCTGGTTTTCGGATCCAGCTTGTCCAGGGTGGCAATTTTGAGGTGATGGTTGGTCAATATCTGCTGAGAGATGATGGCGTTGAGCAGGATAAGGCCGCTGATACGGGCGGCGGCGCTCACCTGGGCGAAAGAAAAGCCGGGCTGGGCTTGCGCTTCGGTCTCTTCCGCTCCCCGATTTTCGAGCGGGCGAATACCCAGCATTTCGGCCAACCGTTCGCGCGGGCCGCGATAGTTGCAAATCGCCAACGCAAATGTGTCTACGGCAATGTCAATCAGGGCGACAGCTTTGGCGACAATGTCTTCGCGGACTAATTCGTCAAACGCGCCTGTCAGCGCGTCTTTGAGCCGTTCGACATCGCCTTCAAAGAATCCTGTTTTGCTCGCTTCAGTAATCACATTAATCTGTAATTGACTGCTTGCCAGCGCTTCTTTAAGTTGGCTGAATTCCGCGCGGCGCAAGGTTTCAGGATAGACAACGGCAACGCCAATGTGGGCGATGCCTTCTTCCACACGCTTGAATGCCGAGGCCGAAGCTTTTTCTTTGGCATCAGCTTGATCGGCCACTTCGCCCTCGATCATGAGTCGCAAGCCGTTGTACTCCACCAGAACATCCGGCATGCGGCGGCTTTGATGACTGCCGGTGCGCAAAATACTCTCAGGCGCAACAATGCTCCCTTTTTCTTGCAGGAGTTGGGCGAGTAAGACGTTGAAAACTTCCTGGCGATAAACAGTCATGTCTTGAATGTTATCACGGACACGCCCCCAGCGCCGTCCCATCCGTCGCATAGCAGGCGCAAAACTCGGCGTTCAGGTCGTCGGTGGCCCCTTCCCACAAAAGGAAGACGGCATTCGAGCGGACGCACACCGGGCCGCCGCTCGCCCGCTCGTCGCTCGCCACCCGCTCCGAGTAATAGCCCAGCCCGCGCTGGTTCTTCTCTTGAATCAGCCAAACGCGATCCAGGTTGCCCTCGCCGCGCTTCCATTCAAGCTCGCCTTTGACGGCCAGGGTGATGGCAAAGCACGGGGTGAGCATAACGCCCAGCCAGAGCAGGAAGAGCAAAGCGTAAACAGTGTATTGAAGCGGGCGAGGCAATTTGCTCATGGGCGGCGGGTGAGCAGGATGCCGGGTGCGAGCGGCGTGCGTTGGGCGATTAGCGTCTCAAAGAAGCCTGACCTCGGCGGGCGCGGCACGAGCGTTTGAATGGCTTGCCGCGTGGCGATAAAGTCCGGCGCGACCCAGGTAGACGCAAGCCGGGTGCTGGCCGGATCGATCAGTTGAGCCGCCTCGCGGACAAATTGCCGCCAGCGTTCGAGGCGCTCCGGGTCCATCGGTCGGGGCGGTTCCGGGGCTAGGCCTCGGCGGGCGATGAACGTCTCCTGCTCGGCCAGCAGGTCAACGATGCCAAAGTCGTTTCGCAGGTGACACTGGCCTTCAAGGCACGAGACGATGAGGCTGTCCGAAGTTGCATCGTAGTCCACGCTCAAGTACGAGCCGCGCACCGAGGCCGAGCCAATGGGGGTTTCGACCTCAAACGAGCCGCCGTTGAGCGCCGAGTTGAGCACCACCCACACTTCGCCGGAAATCAGATTGAGTAAAGTGTCCGGTTGCTGATCATCTCCCGATAGTTCGGCCACAGTGAAATGTGTGTCCGGCCCGATGCGGACGATAGTGTCGGGGCTGAGATCGATTCGCGACTCGCCGTCCGATCCGGTTTTCACTTCGCCGCCCACTGGCAAGGTTTGGCCGACGGTTGCTTCTCCCCAGGCCGACTCTGAAGACAACCTTGATTTGACTTGGTTGATAATTTCGGCGAGGGTGGCGGTGCGGGAAGCGGGTGAGGGGGTTAAGGAAGGTGAAAGGGTATTTGGCTGGCTAGGTGGTTGGGTGGTTGAGGCAGGTGAGGGCGGCGTGGCGGCCCGACCGGCGCAGGCGGTGACGATGAGTAACATCAGCCATATAAAACGAGCCGCCAGATTCTTCATTTGAAAACTCTTCGCGTCCTTCGCGCCGTCGCGGTGAAATCCCTTCACGCAAACAACGCCCGCACCTTCTCCGAGTCGGGCGCGCCTTTGCGGCCAATGACTTTGTACATGCTCACCGGCACCGTCTTGCCCTTCACCATCCGCGCTTCTCCAAACTCGGCGTCGAACTCGTCCTTGATGCGCTCGTAAGTGAACTCGGTGATGAGCAGGGGCCAGCGCAGGTCTTTGGTCAGGTCTTGCACCCGCGAGGCCAGGTTGACGCTGTCGCCGATGCAGGTGTAGTTGATGCGCTTCTCGGAGCCGATCAGGCCCACGAAGGCGTCGCCGGTGTTGAGGCCGATGCCCATCTCAAAGTTGGTGGGGCGGGTTCCCTCTTTAGCCCATTTGGCCTTGAGCTGGTCGAGGGTGATTCGCATGTCAATGGCGGCTTCCACAGCCCGCTTCGGATGATCCGGTTGAGCGATGGGGGCGTTGAAGAAGGCCATGATCAGATCGCCTTCGTACTTGTCAATCGTGCCGCCGTGTTTGAGAATCACGTCGGTCATCACGCCCAGATATTCGTTGAGCATGTCCACCACTTCGTTCGGCGTCATCTTTTCCGACATGGTGGTGAAGCCGCGAATGTCGGAGAAGAGGACGGTTAGTTCGGTGCGCTGGCCGCGGCTGGCCTCCAGCCCAGTCTCCACCATTTGCTCCACCATTTCGGGCGAGACGAAGCGCTCGAACATTCCGCGCACGCGCCGCCTGGCCAACGCTTCGGTCGTCGCCCGCTCGACCGAAGGCACGGCAAAGCCAAGCGTCAACCCGACGAGCGGCGCAACCACGTAAACCTCAGTGCGAAGTTGAGCAAAGGCGACGTACCAGAAGACAAGGTAGGCGATCAGGGCGCCAATCGTCAGCACGATACCGATCAGCGGGCGGCTGGAGATGCTGAAGAGGTAAGCCACAATGCCCAGCACCAGCACAGCCAGCGCCCCCAGCCAGACCGGCCAGCGGTTGATAAACTGGCCGCTGAGGATGGTGTCAATGACGTTGGCGTTCACTTCCACGCCCGGCATGGGCTTGGAGCTTCCTTTGAACGGAACGGGGTAAACATCTTGCAGTGAGACGCTAGTCGCGCCAATCAACACGATCTTGTCCTTGAAGAACGGCGGGTCAATATCGCTGTTGACGACTTGATAAGCCGGGACTTGTTCAAAGGCCTCGCCCGGCCCGCCGCGAAAGTTGACGTTCATATAGAAGCGCCCATCGAGCGGCACAGTTACGTTGCCCAGTTGCACACTGTTAGATTTAATGGACGTTGGAAGCGGCGCGCCCAAATAGTTGAGGGCAGTGAGTGTTGACCAGGCGAAGTAGGCCTGCTCGTCATTAGGGTTGATCAGATAGATCGGCATCTGGCGGATGAAACCGTCAGCAGTGTCCCGTTTGAGATTCGCCAGCCCCAGAAACATCGCCGCCTCTTCAAACTCGGGCAGGGGGCGGCGGTATTCGTCCAGCACAAAGCCCGACTGTTCGACGCGGTTGATGTCGTTAGCGAGGATGACGTTTCCAGCCTCGGCAATGGCTTTGGCCAACGCCGCATCGCCGCTCACACTTTTGATGGCTTGTTGCGCCGCGCCCACGTCGGGCGCGGCGCGAATGATCTGGATCAAAGGCTCGGTGCAACACAGGTCTGGCCCCGGCTCGTACCAGAAAACGTCCACGGTGATGGATTTGGGCTTGCCCTCTGAAATTTTAGAAACGAGTTGCGCCATATAGCTTCGGGGCCAGGGCCACTGCAACTGCGTTTCGCGGATGGACTCGTCGTCAACGGCGACGATGACGATGGGGGCCACCGGAGCAACCGGCCCGCGCAGGCCGAAGACGGCGTCAACAGCCTTCAGCTCGATGAACTCAAAAAGCCCGAAGAGGGTGGCAATGGTGATGGCCAGGGTGGTGGAGACGGCCAGAACTGTGGTGCGGCTGAAGAGAGTGGTACGCAGTCGTTGAAGGAAACGCATCGGGACTCCTTGAGAATACAAAATGCTGAATACTCAATACCCAAGATAGCTATTCAGCCCTCATTCAGATATTGAGTATTGGGTATTTGATATTGAGTATTCACCTTAGCTCAATCTTGTAATCCACCACTTCCACATCCGGGCTGTTGGCTTCGATCCAGCGCACCGATTTTTCCAGCAGGCTTTGGGCCAGCCCGGCGTCGTTGGAGACAGTGACCAGGCCGATCTCGGCGGATTGCCACACGTCTTGCAGATCAATTTCGGCGGCGGCCAGGTTGAATTCTTTGGGCAGGCGGGCCAGGAGGGGCTTGAGTCGCCCGCGTTTGCCTTTGAGCGACTGGTTGCCGGGAAGATGCAGGCGGACGGTGCAAGCGCCGATAATCATTGGCGACGATTCTAGCAGAGAGTGGGAGGCTTGGAAAATGGGCGGTTAGGGTAAAATACGACGCATGTCCAAAGCGCTCAACCTTCTCCTTGTTCTCGGCCTGTTGGTTATCGCCGGAATCACCGGCTACGGCATTATCTCGGCGGTACGCGAAGCGACCCGGCCCGTAACGAACCCCGGCGGCACCGTGGCAACCTCAGTTGCCGCCCTTCTGCCGCCCACGCCCACCCCGCTTCCAAACGGCGAAGCCGTCGTCATTTCCATCAAGGCTCTGGCCCGGCTGGAGACGGCCCAATTCACCATCGAAAAGGTCATTATCAAAGAGCAGGGGCAGGGCGCGCTCGGCGCATTGTTTGGCGACCGAGTCATTTTGGTGGCGCACGGCGACGTGATCGCCGGGGTGGATTTGAGCAAGATGGTCGCCAGCGATGTCGTCGTTTTGCCCGATGGCAAAGCTTTTGTCACCCTGCCCGCGTCTGAAATTTTTGTGACCAGCATTGACAATGACAAATCGTACGTGGTGGATCGGCAGACCGGCCTGCTGACGAAAGGCGACGTGGACCTGGAAACCGAGGCCCGCCGTGAGGCTCAGGACGAAATTGAAGCCGCCGCCCTGGAAGCCGGCGTTCTCCAGCAGGCGCAAAAGAATTCCGAGATTTACATTCGCCAACTGCTGGCCATGCTCGGCTACACCGACGTGACCTTCATTCACGCCACGCCAACTCCTTGAGGAGACGATGGACCATAGACGAAGGACGATGAATTCGTCTTTCGTCCGTCGTCTGTCGTCGTAATTGCCATGTCCAACGACGACTCCAAAACCAACGTGCTGGCCGAAACCGAGAACTATGTTATCTACGTCGCCGAAGAATTTGACGGCGAGACCACCTATCACGTCGAGCTTGACAAGGTGACGTTGCATTTCTTCCGCGAAGAGTTTGAGGAGCTTTTGCGGCTAGTGAAAGCGGCGAAACTTTAGAACAAGCTCCAATATAATCGGCTTGGACCTCGCCACATTTCAAACGCTCCTCACTCTCAACGGTCAAGCCGCCATTGCCGGGGCGGCTGATCTCGCCCCCACCGAAGAATCCTTTCTGGCCTGCCTCACCAGACTGCAAAAGCGTTTCCCTGCCGAACTGGCAAAAGCCGCGCTCGAAACCGTCATTCTGCGAAACAAAGCCCGCGCCAAATTCTCACGCGCCGGCTCGATGTACTTCACTCGCCCCGCACTGGAAATGGCCTCGAGCGAGATCGTCAGCCGCTACCGCGCCCGGCGCTTCGCGCCGTTCACTCGCGTGGCCGATCTCTGTTGCGGCCTCGGCGGCGACACGATTGGCCTTGCTGCCCCTCCCTTGCAAAGCGGGGGAGGGGTTAGGGGTGGGGGCCAAACCTTTGCCGTGGACATCGCCCCTCTCCACCTCGCCCTCGCCCGCGCCAACTTGGCCGCTTATGATCTGCACGCCAACTTCGTAGAAGCCGACCTTACCCAGACACCGCCCCCTCAAACCGACGCTTACTTCTTCGATCCGGGCCGAAGGGTGAAAGGCCGCCGCCTCTTTTCCGTGCGCGACTATCGCCCGCCCTTGTCGCTGATCAACTCCTGGTTGCCCAAACCCCTCGGCGTCAAAATCTCGCCCGGAGTCAACCTGGCCGAACTGGCCGACTACGATTGCGAAGTTGAATTCGTCTCGCTCGACGGCGATCTCAAAGAAGCAACTCTCTGGTTCGGCCCCCTCAAAACCGCCGCCCGCCGCGCCACAATTCTCAACTCCTCTAATCCTCCTGTTTCACTGAAACCTTCAACCTCCCCAATTCCTTCTCCCTCTTTGTCCTCCCCACTGTCCTTCCTCTACGAACCCGACCCCGCCATCCTCCGCGCCGGGCTGGTGACGACGCTCGCCGGCCAAATCGGCGCTCACCAACTCGATCCCGACATTGCCTACCTCACCTCAGACTCGCTGGTGTCCACGCCTTTCGCCCGCGCTTTCGTCATCGAAGCCGCCATGCCGTTTTCGCAAAAGCGCCTGCGCGAAAAATTGCGAGCCATGAACGTGGGCAACGTCACCGTCAAAAAGCGCGGCTCGCCCCTCGACGTGGATGACTTCGCCCGCTCGCTCAAACTCAAGGGCGACGAAGAACGCATCCTCTTCCTGACGCACGTGAATGGCAAACCCTGGGTGTTGATTGGCAGAATTGCCTCATGAAACGTAACTGCTCAGCCATCCTGATTTATCCACAGATTACGCAGATTTTCGCAGAAGGAAATCTGTGTCAATCTGCGAAATCTGCGGATTTCTTGGGCGGTTTGCAAAGATAGCCTGAGCAGTTACCATGAAACGACAAAGTATCTTTGACGTTTGACGCTCGCGCGTTGTTCGCGGGCTGTGCCTGTCGTTTGACTTTGACGTTTCTCGTTTGACGGAATCGGCAGTAAAATGAGCGGCAAGAAAATTCTTTCACGGAGGCGCATCATATGTTCGACTCAATTACTCGGGGGTGGGGCTTTCTCAAGCAGGCCATTTCAATGGCGGCCAAAGACCGCGATCTGATCAAACCCTCCATCATCTCACTGTTCGTCAATGCCATCGTCGGCTTCATCTTTGCCATTCCGCTGATCGGGGCGGCGCTGTTGTTCGGCGGCGAGAGCAACTTTGTTGGCCGGGGCGTGCTGTTCGTATTGGGCGCGATCATGCTCTTTGCCCAGTACACCGTCTCCTACGTTTTCTCCGGCATGACGGTCTATTTGATCTACGGCTTTCTCTCGGAAGGCGACGGACGAATGGACAAGGCCTGGGACATCATCAAACGCGACATTCTGGACATCATGAGCCTGGCCGCCGCCTCGGCGGTGGTGAAGATGGTGGAGAACGCCCTGCGCGGGCGCAATGGCCGCCGCAACCTCATCGGCGGCATTGTGGCCAACATCCTCAACACGGTGTGGACGACGGCCACTTACTTCGTCCTGCCGGCCATGATCATCGAAGACCTGAATCTGCCGAACGCCCTCAAGCGGGCCACGTACCTGATCAAAAACAATCTGTTGTTGGTGGCCGTCTCTTACGTGGGCGTGAACTTCATCACCGGCCTCATTAGCTTCCTGCTGGTGGCCGCGGCCATTATCTTCGGGGTGGCCGTCACCGCCGGGTTGGGCGCGTTGGGTAGCGCCGGGCTGATTGCCGGAATCGTGGTGGCCGTCATTGTCTTTGCCGTCGTCGTCGCCGTCGTCACCGTGTTCACGTCGTACATCGGCACGGCCTATCACACCTGCCTCTTCATCTGGGCGCGTGACGCCGAGAAGGCGCAAGCGACCGGCCAGTCAACCGAGAGTGTGCAAGCGCCCGCCCCGCTGGCGGCAGTGTTAGGAACGTAATATGCGTCAGGAAATTCTCACCTGGAAAGACGTTGACAAACTGGTAGACACCCTCACGCCGCAGTTCCGGGGGCGGTTCGATTCGATGGTGATGATCACCCGCGGCGGCATTGTGCCGGGCGGCCTGCTGGCCGAGGCCCTCGACCTCCGCCACATTCTGACAGCGGCGGTGCGCTTCACAGAAGTGAACGTGCCGGGGGCCAAGCTGGCCGCATGGCCTGAGTTCCTGCAATTCCCTGACGAGCACTTGCTTCAGGGCCGCCGGACGCTGGTGGTGGATGATGTGTGGGGATCGGGTCGGACGATCACGGCGGTGAAAGACCGGGTGCTGGGGGCCGGGGGCCACCCCGAAATGTGCGTCTTCCACTACAACCCCTATCGCTCGCTGTTCACCAAAGCCGAGCCAAGCTACTATGCCGCCGTCACCGACGCCTTCATCGTCTACCCCTGGGAAATGGATCGCGGCGTTGACCCGATTCTGGCGGGCGAGCCGATGATGGGTTAGAAACCAGGGTCAACGACAAGCCGTCTACGCTTTCAATAACTTGATCGCCGTCATCAATCCCAGGATGAACGCCAGCAGGATCAAGATGGTTGCCATTTCCCAGCTAATCATATCTGCCTCCGTCAGGCTGGCTATTGCCGGTCAAACCTCGCCAACCTCAACTCTATCCTGTTGTGAAATGTATCGCTAATAGAGGGTGAGCGTCAACTATAGGGGCAAACTCTGCATTTCCGGTTAATATATGTTAGCCCGCCTATCAAAATCAGGGCAACTTATATCTACAGTCGGAGGAAAAATGGCTGTTGCTGCCGAGCTCGGTTTCGATCTGACCAACGCCGACCTCGCGCCGAGCGAGCCGTCGCGTTTTTTGTCCGACATCCATCCCGCGTGAGCTCGTCGCGGGCAATTCCAAATCACCGCCACACGCAACCCGCGAAGCGCACGCGAGCACGCGGAATCGCGAACATACGCGCACGCGCGAATCATTCCGCGTGAGCAACACACTGCAATTCAAAGCCGGCGATCGCGTCCGCCACGCGAGCTTTGGCGGCGGTGTGGTCATTTCGAGCAAAAGGGTCGGGGATGACGAAGAAGTTGAAGTCGCGTTTGTGGGCAAAGGGGTCAAACGCTTGATGGCAAGCATCGCGGGGCTGAAGAAAAACTAGAGGCGTTTCGAATGACAAGACAATCGCGTCCTTTTGTTGCCATTATTTTTGGTCTGGCTGTTCTCATCGGAATTCTGAATGTCATCTCGCAGACGATTGTAAGCGGCAGTTATGCCGCACTCGAAGAGCAGGGTGTTCGCCGCGACCTTAGCCGCGTCTTGAACACTCTCGCAAGTGATCTCGACGGGTTGAACAGCAAAGCCGCCGATTGGGCAACCTGGGACGCTGCCTACGAGTTCGTTCAGGGCAAGAATCCGGAATTTGCCAAAACCGACGTTACCGCTCTGGCGCTCCAGCACCTCGACGTTGATCTGATGCTTTTTCTACAGCCGGACGGCAAGTTGGTTCTAGGCAGAGCAGTTGATCTGGCGCAAAGCGTTGAAATACCGCTTCCCAAGGGCGTGGAAGATTTCCTCGCCGATCGGAAAGCTCTCAACGCGATTCTGCAAAACACAAACCCCGACAGCTGGCTGACCGGAATCCTCTTGCTCCGCGAAAACCCCCTAATGATTGCGGCGCGCCCCATCGTCACGAGCGAAGGCAAGGGACCCATTCGCGGCACACTCATCTTTGGGCACTATCTGGATCGTTCCGAAGCGCGCGAAATGTCCGCGATGATTCAGCTCTCTCTCACCTTTCAGCGGATCGACCAACTTCCTCTGCCGGACGATTTCCAAATCGCGGCGAGCTATTTATCCGATGCCAATCCGCTTTTCGTCCAAAATGTCAATGAGAAAATCGTGAATGGCTATGCGAGCATCAATGATATTTCTGGGAAACCTGCGGTCATTCTCCGCATCGACGAAACGCGCGATGTTTTTCAGCAAGGCCAAGCCGCGATCCGCTATTTCACACTGGTGTCAATCGGCATTGGAATCCTCTTCATTGGAATTGCTCATCTCGTTTTGAATCGGCTCGCCCGCTCGCAGCGGGAATTGAGTGAGAGCGAAGAGCGATACCGGGCGGTCATCGAGCAAGCGGCCGAAGGAATTTTTCTGTACGATGCCGCCACTTGGCGCGTGGTCGAGACGAACGTGGCTTTTCGTCGACTGCTCGGCAGTGACGCGCCCGAGGCGCGCGCGCTGACCTTTTACGACGTCTTTGACGCGGAACGGCAAACGCTGACCGACATTCACGCGCGCATCGTCCGCGAGCGCATCGCGGATATGGGTGAACAGCGGGTGCGCCGCCGCGACGGCGGGACTTTGTACGTCGAGGCGAGCGCGAGCGTCATCACCTACGGCAAGCGCGAGGTCATCTGCGCAGTCATGCGCGACATCACCGAACGCAAGCGCGCGGAGGAGGCGCTTCGCATATCGGAAGAAAAATTCCGCGACCTCGTGGAAAATATTCCGGATGTGATTTTTACGGTTGATTCAAAGGGAACACTAACCTATCTAAGTCCAGTTCACGAACATCTCTCTGGCTACAAGGCCTCTGATCTCCTCGGCTCCCAATTCGCCGATTTTGTGCACCCGGATGATTTGGCGCACGTTGCAAGTAACTATGCCAGAGTCCTTGAAGGGCAGATTGCACCTTCGGAATATCGCGTCCGCGCGAAAAATGGCGATTACTTCTGGGTCCGCAGTTCCAGTAAGCGGATCGTCGTGGATGATAAACTCACGGGCATTCAAGGTGTCATGACCGACATCCGGCAGCGCAAGCGGGCGGAAGAAGAGGCAAAACGCCTTGACTTCCAGATTCAATTGATTTTGGAAGCGGCTGGTGAAGGCATCTTTGGCTTGAACGCGGAAGGTGATCACACTTTTGTCAATCTGATGGCGGCGAAAACACTGGGCTATGCGGTGGACGAATTAATGGGCCGTCACAGTCATACCCTTTGGCATTACGCTCGGCCCGACGGTACGTCTTATACCGCAGAGGAATGCCCTATTTACGCAACTTTACGGGATGGAAGCAACCACCACGGCGAGGAGTATTTCTGGCGGAAAGATGGCAGCGGATTGCCGGTCGAATTTACCAGCACACCTGTTCAAGAGGCCGGGCAAGTGGTTGGGGCCGTCGTAACATTCCGCGACATCACCGAGCGTAAGCAAACGGAAGAAAGGATTCAGGGCCAGTTGCGACGATTGGCTGCTCTCCGTGCAATCGACGACGCCATCATCGGAAGTTTCGACTTGGCACTGGTGCTGGACGTGATACTGGAACAGACCGCAACCCAATTAGGTATAGACGCTGTGTGCGTGCTCCTGCTCAACCCACACTCGCTAACACTCACATACGCCGCCGGGCGTGGTTTTCGCACCGATACATTGAAATCTACCAACTTGCGGCTAGGGGAGGGCTACGCCGGCCAGGCGGCCCTGAAACGGCGCGTCTTCAACATCCCAGATATGCGCGGAAAAAAAACCGACTTCCTGCGAGCACCCCACTTCTCGGCGGAGGGTTTTGTGGCTTATTACGCCGTGCCGCTGGTTGCCAAAGGACAAATAGAGGGGGTGCTGGAAATCTTCCAACGCAGCCTCATCAGACCGGACCCCGAATGGTTGAACTTCCTCGAAACCCTCGCCAAGCAAGCCGCTATCGCGGTGAACAACGCTCAACTTTTCGATAGTATGCAACGTGCCAACGCCGATCTGTTCCTTGCCTACGACAACACCATCGAAGGCTGGTCGCGTGCGCTGGACTTGCGCGACAAAGAGACGGAGGGACACACCCGGCGCGTCACAGAAATGACGGTGCGTTTGGCGCGGGCCATAGGCATGAGTGAGGCCGAGATCGTCCACGTCCGCCGTGGCGCGCTGCTGCACGACATCGGCAAAATGGGCGTACCCGACGCCATTCTGCTTAAGCCTGGCAAGCTGACTGACAACGAATGGAAAGCCATGCGCTTGCACCCACAATTGGCCCACGACATGCTCGCCCCAATTGCCTATTTGCGTCCGGCGCTCGACATTCCTTACTGCCATCACGAAAAGTGGGATGGCACAGGCTACCCGCGCGGCTTGAAGGGTGAGGCGATTCCTCTGGCGGCACGCATCTTCGCCGTAGTGGATGTGTGGGATGCGCTCCGCTTTGACCGGCCCTATCGCGCAGGCTGGCCCGAAGAAAAAGTACTGCAGCACATCCGCTCACTCGCCGGAACGCATTTTGACCCAAAGGCAGTAGATTTGTTCTTGAAGATGATGAACGAAGACACAAAGGCTGCGGGCTAACACGGCCTGCACCTGACGCGCCTCCGCTTCGCTCCGGCGCGCAGGTGAGGCCCGCCGTTCTCAAGAATCCCTTCAAGTATTGACCAACCGCTTCAACTTCCCCGGCCACTAAGCGGCGGGCGGCGCTGTTCGCGCAGTTCGGGCGAAGTCCAGGGGGCGGGCGGGGCGGCGGTGAGTTTGGCAAGGGCCAGCAAAGCCGTGTCGTAGTTCACCCGCCAGCCGGCGTAGTCGCCCCAGGCCTGATCGCGATCCGGCTTGAGCGGCACGCCTTCAAGCGTGAGTTGCTCGCAGGCAAAGTCGAACTCGGCGCGGGTGACGCTGATGGGTTCGTCGGGCTTGGGATCGGGGTTGTAAGGAATGCGGAAGTAGTCGGCGATGCGGCGCAGGGCGGTGTACCCGGCCCGGATGCACAGCGGACCTTTCACGTCGAACGGAATGTCCACCGTCGAGACGACGAGGGCGGCGGCGTCGAGCACCGCGCCGGCCGCGTTCACCCACGAATGTTCAGGGATGGGTGAGCGAAAAAAGTTGAGCATGGGCAGGGAGGTGTGCGTCTCTTCCAGTTCCGAGAACCAGGCCTCCCACGGCACCCACATCTCCTGAATCTCCTCCAGCCGCCGTAAACGGTGATAGCGCACGATCAAGTCCACTGCCGATGGCGGCGACCCGGCCCGAATCTCCAGCAGGTTGACCAGCGCCTCGCGCTTGGAGAACGCGCCGTAGATCGTGGGCAGGTAGCCAATTAATAAAGCGATCAAGAGCGGCCCGATGGCGGCTTCGGTGAAGGTGGCGATTTTCTGGGGCAGGGTTTCGACGGTGGCCGTGCCGAGGGTGAACAGTGACGACCCACTCACGGTGAAGGCCGCCTCCCACGAGTTAAGGCCGGGGATTTGCACCTCCAGCGCCCAGAACATGAGTGTGTAGCCGATAGCAATAATGGCCAGCCACGTCGCCAGCAGAATGAGCAGACCGACGGGCGCGTAATAGGCCAGCAACCGGTCGCGTTGCAAATAAGTCTTCATCCGGCGTATCAGGGCGTCGAACACGCGCCGCAAGCCGAGAAACACGATGCGCGTGACGGGGTCAGGCGCGGCGCGCGGCAACAAAAAGGTGCGCACGACCGAGCGCAGGGTGACGAAGATGATGTAGAGGCCGACGAGGAAAGTGAGGAGGCGAAGGAAGACCATATTGGTTCTTTGCCTCTCACTTCTCAACGTTTATATCCGCAAACGCCGTCATTCCCCAGCGCAGAGTCACATCAGTCGCATCGAGCTGGATAGTCACCGGGTAGGTCGTGTTGCCCCGGTTGGTCTCGGCCAGTGAGCCGATCTCGGCGACCGTGCCGCTGAAGGTCTGGTCGGCGAAAGCGTCGAGGGTGATCGTGACGGCCTGACCGGGTTGCACCAGCACCACGTCCGTCTCCGAAAGGTCGTTCGTCCTCACCTGCCAGTGCGACAAGTCGGCCAGCACCAGCGCCGGAACGCTGGGCGCAACCACTTCGCCTACTTCAACATTCAAGCTGACCACCGTTCCGGCAAACGGAGCGCGAAGCTCGGTCTGCGCCAGTTGCGCCTGGGCGGCTTCGAGAGCGGCTTGGGCCTGAGCCACCTGGGCCTCGGCGGCTTCCTTTTGCTCGTCGCTCGCCCCGGCCTTAAGCAGATCAAGTTGCGCCTCAACAGCGTCTCTCTGCGAAGCGGCGGCCCACACTGCGGCCTGTGCGGCTTTGATGGACTCGCCGTTTGCGCCCGCTTGCAGTTGCGTGAGCGCGGCTTGAGCGGCGGTCAGGTTTTCGTTGGCCGCGTTCAGTTGAAAGCGCGTCTGCTCTTCCGTCGGCCCGGCTAGAAACTTGATGTTCTCGATAATTTTGTCGTAAGCGATCTGCACCTGCTTCTGCGCCGACTCGGCTTGAGCAATAGCCGCCTCTGCCGCCGCAATCTGATCCTGCGTCGCGCCCTCTTTCAGTTGCGCCAGTTGAGCCGCGGCCTGGGCGACGGTTGCGTTGGCCGCGCTCAACTGTTTCTCGGCGGCTTCGACTTCTTGTGATCGCGCCCCGGCTAGCACTGCATCGCGGTTGGCCTTTGCCAACGATAGAGCCGCCTCGGCCTGGGCCACCGCCGCCTGCAAATCGGCGGCCTCCAACCGGATCACCGCCTCATCTTTCTTCACGGCGTCGCCCTCTTTTACCAGGACCTCAGCCACACGGCCGGCTAACCGAAAGGCCAGCGTGGCGTCACGGGCCGGGATGATCTTGCCTTCTGCTGAAACGACAGCGGGCGAACTGGCTTGCGCCTGAATAACGGCGGCGGTCGGGGTCGGCGGGGCGGGGGCCAGGAAATTCTGGTAACCGAAATAACCGAGCGCCGAAAGACTCAAAACAACAACGATACCGATAATGATGCGAGAACGAGACATTTACACTCCTGAATTGGAATTTGGCCTTTGGGATTTGGGATTTTTCTACTCGTGTTTGATCGACTCCACGATGTTCACCCCCGCCGCCTTCCAGGCCGGGTAGAGGGCCGAAAGTTGCGAGACGACGAGGGCGATAGCGGCTCCGGTAATAAACGTGCTGAGGGCGAAGATATACTGCAGGTCGTAGCCGCTGAGGGTGTTGAGAGCCAAAACGAAGATTTGCGACAGCACGTAACCGAAGCCCAGGCCGAACACGCCGCCAATCGCGCCCAGGGTAGCCGCCTCGGCCAGCACCATCTTCGTCGTCTGCCAGCGGGTGAGGCCCAGCGAGCGCAGGCCGCCAATCTCGCGCTGGCGCTCGATCACGTTCATCATCAAGGTGTTGATCACGCCCAGCGCGGCCACCACGATTCCGATCAGCCCCAGCACGTCGAACAGCCGGAACGACTGCTCCGACAGATCCAGAATCTTCTTCTTGAACTCCTGGGTGGTCTCCACCGAAATGTTGCGCGACTCTTTGTAGCGATCTTCGATGGCCTGCCGGACCTGCTCGGTGGTGTAGCCGGGCGCAAGCTTGAGGGTGAAGCGATCCACGCCGGTCTTGCCGAACCAGCGCCGCATGTCGGCCCACGAGCCGGTGACGATGTTGCCCTGGCCGGTGAAGTCGGTGGCGACGGCGGCCACGTAAAAGTCGTGCTCGCCGCGCCCGGTGATTAAACGGAGCCGGTCGCCCTGAGTCACGTTATAGCGGTCGGCCACCGTCGTCGAGATGAAGAGGGCGTCGCCTTCGCCGAGCCGTCGCCACAGCGCGTCGGCGTCGCCCTGGCCGGCCACAAATTGCATCTCGCCCACGCCGCGATAAGTGATCGGATCAATGGCGGCGAAGAAGATGGTATCCATGTCGGTTGCTTCGGGCGGGAGCTGCGACTGGGCGACTTTGACGTTGAAGTAGCGGACTTTGGTGACGCCGCCGACTCCGGGGATGGCCGCCAACTGCCGCTCGAACTGTTCACGCATGGGAAGCGGAGCGCGCACGTACAGGTCGCCGCCGAGGGCGGTCTCCACCCAGGCGGTGATGTCGTGAATGAAGGCGGCGGCCAGCGAGCTGTTGGCAATGACCATCGAGAGGCCGATGATGAGCGAAGCGACGGTGAGGGCGGTGCGGCCCGGCGAACGTTGCACGTTGCCGGCCCCCAACATGCCTTCGTTGCCGAAGAGTGTAACGGAGATGAAACGCGTGATCGGTTCGGAGAGCACGACGATGACGGGAACGACGAAGGCGGCCCCGAGCAGGAGGAGCAGAATGGAAGACTGGCCGATGAGGAAGCCAACCGAGGGCCGCCAGGGAACGTAATACAACGAGGCCCAGGCAATGAACATGAGGGCCAGCCCGGCGGCCCACAGCGTGTGTTTGATGTGCGCCGACGATTTGCTGTGAACCCGCAGAGCTTCGAGCGGCGAGATGCGGGCGGCCTGAATGGCCGGCCACAGGGCGCTTCCCAGAGTCACCATGCCGCCGACGGCCAAACTCTGGATCAGGCCGTCGAGCGGAATCGAGAGCGTGCTCACGCTGGTGGCCACCACCGCGCCCAGCATCCAGATCAGCCCGCGCGCCAGCACCACCCCAAACCCCACACCCAACACCGAGCCGATGAGGCCCAGCACCAGCGCTTCGGCCAGCACCAGTCCCAGAATTTGCAGGCGCGTCATGCCCAGCGTCCGAAGGAGGCCAAGCTCGCGGGTGCGCTCCAGCACCGTCATGCTGAAGGCGTTGTAAATGAGGAACGCGCCGACGAAGATGGCGACGACCGAGAAGAACGAGAGGCCGCTTTGATAGGTGGACAACATTTGGGTGACAAGCTGGCCGCGCGAAGCCGGGTAAAGCACGTCGTACTCGTCGCCGAGCCGGGCCGCCAACCCTTCTTTGAGGGCTTCGAGCGCATCGGGCGAGTTGGCAACCTCGGGCGCGGCGACGAGGTCAATCTGATCAACGTCGGCTCCCCGGCTGAAGGCATCCTGCAAAACTGAAAGCGGGATGAAGCCGACCGCGCCGTCGTTGAGCAGGCCCGCGCCGCTCTTCTGCGCCAGACCGACAATTTCCAACCGCTCCTGGCCGTCGGGCGTGAGCACCACCAGGTCGTCGCCCAGGCTCAGAGTTTTGTCGTTGGCATAGGTTTCGGTGACGACGACTTCGTACTCTTCGCCTTGCAGCCAGCGCCCGGCGGTCAAATCATATTGGCGAACAGTGGGATCAACTTCGGCGTCCACGCCAAAAAGCATGAGAGTGTTGCCTGCGGTCTGGCCGTTGATGCTGAAGGCGATGTGCCAGTCTTTGGCGTCGCGGGCGAGGAGGGTGGTGACCTGGGCCGACGGGGCGACCGCCTCTACGTTTTCTGCCGAGCGCACCCGGGCGGCGATGGATTCGTCGAAGCCCTTGCCATCGGCGGAACTGGATTGCACGATCAGGTTGGCCTTGCCCGACGCTTCGTCGAAGACGTTGCGGATGGATTGGAGGGTGCTGTCGTTGGTGACTGAGATAGCCAGGATGACGGCCACGCCCAGCACGATGCCGGCGCAGGTGAGGAGAGTCCGCATCCAGCGGGCGCGCATGTTGCGCAGGGCGAGGAGAAGCGGAGTGAGGTGAGGGAGTTTTCCCCAGAGCATGGGTGACGAATTTCTGCAGACAGAATTCACCACAGAGCGCACAGAGACTTCACAAAGAGTCTTGGTCTCTCTGTGCGCTTTGTGTTCTCTGTGGTGAAATTTTAAGCGCTCAGATTTCGAGTTACAGTTCCAATCCGGCCATCACGTCCATGATGGGCTGGATGTTGTGGGCCACGGTTCCGTTTTTCAACTCGCGCACGATCTGGCCGTCTTTCAGGAAGATCACCCGATCGGCGTAAGAAGCGGCGCGCGGGTCGTGGGTGACCATGACAATTGTAGCGCCAAGTTCGACGCATGTCCGGCGCAGAAGCTCGAGGATGGCTGTGCCGGATTTGGAATCCAAATTGCCGGTTGGCTCGTCGGCCAGCACAATCTCCGGGTCATTGACGAAGGCGCGGGCGATGGCGACGCGTTGTTGCTGGCCGCCGGAGAGTTGATCGGGTTTGTGATGTTTGCGGTCGGCCAGCCCGACGAGGCCCAGCAGTTTTTCGATCTTGGCTTTGTGCTTGTCGAGGCTCTGGCCGTCAATGAGCAGAGGCAGACCGACGTTTTCTTCGGCGGTGAGAGTGGGAAGCAGGTTGTAGAACTGGAAGATGAAGCCCACTTTGCGGCGGCGCACTACCGTTATCTCGTTGTCACTGAGACGTGACAGGGGTTGCCCGGCTAATGTAATCTCGCCGTCGCTGGGGTTGTCCAGCCCGCCGAGCAGGTGGAGCAGGGTGGATTTGCCGGAGCCGCTCGGCCCCATGATGGCGACGAACTCGCCTTTGTTGACGACGACGTTGACGCTGTCGAGGGCGCTCACCGTTACTTCGCCCATTTGATACTGCTTCTTCACTTGATTTGCTTCGAGAACGGACATGATAGTCTCCAGTGCTAGAAAGGTATAGCGCCCAACGCCTGGTACTCGGCTGGCGGTTCGCGAAGAATGGGCGGGACATTGTCCACGTGCAGGCCAATGTCATCTGGCCCTTCGTCCAATTCATCACAGCGTTCCAACCAGCCGTTAGTCGTCTGTTGTGTGTGGTGCTGTTTTTGATTGTTCACGTAGGCCTCGGCTGTGGGTCTTTGGCTTTCTCCCAGGCTAAAAACGCCGTAGCCGCGTTGCCAGGCAAAACTGCCTTCCAGCCCGCCCGCATGATTCAGGTCGTGCGAACTGGCTCCCTTCAAATGCTTGACTACTTCGGCCACGGCGTGCTTGGGTGGAATGGAGGCCACCAGATGGACGTGATCATACCAGCCATTGACGGCATAAACATACGCCTCCAGTTCGGCGGCTTTGGTAATCATATAAGCAAATAGTCGCTTTTCAACCGGAGGCTGGATGAGAGGCTCGCGATTTTTAGTGGCCCACACCAAATGGTAATAGAGTCGCCAGAATGCCATGCTGTTTCTCCTTTCATTCTTTCATTTCCGTTGAATGAATTCAACGGCCAGGATGTGAAACGCGCTGAAGCGCGTTGCCGCCATTTCTTTCAGCTTCTAACACGCTTTAGCGTGTTTGCCGTCTTTGCCCATGAATTCATTCATGGGCTACTACCCACCAGCCCAAGCACCCGAACCGGCTGGCTCTTGCCCCGAATCTCCACCGGCCCCAAATCGGCAAGAACGTAATCGTCGGCCTTCGGCCCTAGCGCGGCATGGGTGAACTCGCTGAGCAGGATGTCGTGAGCAGGAAACTCTTTGTTCAAGGCCTGAATGCGCGCCCCGAGGTTCATCGCATCGCCGATGACGGTGTACTCCTGCCGCTCTTCAGAGCCGGTCGCTCCGGCCACCACCTCGCCCGTGTTCAGGCCAATACCGAATTTCAACGTTGGCAGGTTCAAGGTGGTACGCTTCTGATTCAGGTAAGCTAGCCCTTCACGCATCGAGAGCGCGGCTTGCAGAGCGTGGTCGGCGTGGTCGCGTAAGCTGGTCGGCGCACCGAAGAGGCACACCGCCTCGTCGCCGACGAAGCGATTGACGATGCCACCGTGGGCCTCGACGGCCAGAACGACGACTTCGAAATACTGGTTGAGGGCCTCCATCACCTCTTCCGGCGCGTGTTGCTCGGCAAAGGCCGTCGAGCCGCGCATGTCCACGTACAGGCAGGTGATGGTCTTGCGCTCGCCCTTGAACGTGACCCGCCCGGCAAGAACGGCTTCGCTCACTTCGCGGCTCAAATAGCGCCCGAAGAGGTCGCGCATCCGCTCGCGGTCGTTGAGGCCGCCGACCATTTCGTTGAACGAGCGCGCGACACGCCCCACTTCATCCCAGCGGGTTTCGGGGATGCGTTGGCTGAGGTCGCCCCGCGCCACCGCGTGCGAGGCTTCTGCAATTTGAGCCAACGGCGCGAGGGCGCGACGGGTGAAGAAGACGGTGAGCAGGATGGCGCCGGCGAGGGCGACGGCCATCATCCCCACCGAGCCGCGCACGATGTCGCGGGTGATGTTGTCCACCGGTTCGGTTGAGAGGCCGATTATCGCATAGCCCAGTTGCCGCTCGCCCTGATTTGTAATCGCCACTACGGCTTCAAAGGCGCGCTCGCCAGTCCAATCGGTGAGGCGCACACTGGAGGCGGAGCCAGCGAGGGACACGGTGTTGGTAAGCGTGGTGTTGTTGTATTCGGCGCGACTGCTGGAGAGCACTTTGTAGTGGTCGTCGGTGATGAAGGCATAGCGGAGTGTGAAATCGTAGGGCGAGTTGCCGCCTTGAAAGAGCTGGTTGAGCGAATCAGCCGAGGCTCCGGATTGCTCGGACATCACTTTGACCACGGCGGGCGTGAGTTCGGTGACGTCAGCGGAGAGTTGGCTTTTGCTGGAGTCCACCATTAACTCGGTGGCGCGGGCAAAGATGGCGCGGATGTTGTCTTCGATGAGTTGGCGCTCGTAGTTGACGCGCAATGCCGTGAGCGCGGCGATGGTGACGACGATGATGAGGCCGGTGGTGAAGGAGAGCTTGGCGGCGAGGGGCAGGCGCGCGACGAGGCCGCGCAATCCGGTGGGGCCGAGGTGCTTGGCCGGTTTCAAGAATCCCGTTGAGCCTTCGGCGCGCATGGCGTCCGCCGGGTTCACCGAGGCCGCGCGGTCGGCGGGCCAGAGCGCGACTAACACCGAGAGCGCCGGGCCGGCGACCAGCGCGAAGGCCGCCATCCCCCACGGGAGGGGCAAGCCGCTGGGCGGCACGAATCCCGCCGTAGTAAATTGGGCATTGAGGAGTTGTTGCGCGGCCACGCCCATCGCTAATCCACCCAACACGCCGATGAGCGAACCGATGAAGCCGAGCAAGCCCGCTTCGATAACGACGAGGCCGCGCACCTGCCCGCGCGTGAAGCCGAGCGCGCGTAATGTGCCAAGTTCGCGTTGACGTTCCAGCACCGAGGCGATGAGGGTGTTGGCGATGCCGAGGGCGGCTACGATGCCTGAGATAGACGTGAGGCCGCCGAACAACGCCAATATCGAGCCGAGGAAGGTGTCGAGAAAACTGGAGATGAACGAGTCGAGGTCGTCAAGAAATTGAAGCTTGTGCGTGGTGGCAATGGTGCGCGCTTGGGCGCGCACGGCCTCGGCCTCTGCGCCGGGCGGGATGCGGAAAAAGAACAGTGTGGGATGAACATGGAAATAGCGCGCGCCATCTTCGGCGGTGAGGATGAAGGCGTTGGAGACGACGGCAACGGTGAAGGATACTTTGCCTTCGGGGGTATCAATCGGCAACTTATCGCCGGGATGCAAGTGGTAGACGCGCGCGGCGATTTCGGGGATGGCGATGGCGGGGCCAGCCGCAAAGTAACGCGCGGCTTCGTCCCACGAACCTTCCACGGCGCGGAACACGCGTGCGTGATTGAAGAAGGCGGGGTCGCCCACGTAGACCGGAGAAGGCGAAGCCACGCCAAACGGGTAGCTGTTCGGGTCAGCTACGGGAATGGAGCCGTAACGCAACATCTCGGTCTTAGCGGCCAGCGTGTCCACATCGGCTTGCAGGGCGGGCGAGAGCGGCGGGCCAACCTCGTTGGAGTTGGTCGTGCGGCCAAGCGCGAAATCGTAACCTGCAAAGACCGAGGCGTAATTTTCGACAAACGAGGCCGCAATGCCTTGCGTGATGCCGGCGAGGAAAATCACCAGCATGAGGCTGATGGTGAGCGTGACGGTAGTGAGGGCGGCGCGCCCGGGTTGCCGCGCGAGGGTGTGTAGAGCGAGGCGCGTGCTCGCGCTCCAACGCGCGCTCATGCGCCCGCCGAGCCACAACGCGGCGCGGGTAAACAGTGGCAGGGCGAACAACACCGCGCCGCCCAAGATTAGCGGCGGGAAGAACGTGAACCAAGATATGGCCGTGGTTGAATCACGCCAGTAATTCAGCATCCGCCAGTGGGCGAGGCCGAAGAGAATCAAGCATAGCACTGCGCCGACTCCGGCCCAACGCGAACCGCGTCCAGTGTCACTCGTTCCCATCGTCGCGCTCAACGCCGCCAGCGGCGACACACGCCCGGCCTGCCGCGCAAGATTGAACACCACGCCCACTGTCACGCCCACGCCCATCCCCACCGCCAGCAAAACGCCATCCAGCGGCACGCCCACATCCGCCGCGCCTGCTTGTTGTGCAATGACCGCACCAAGCCCGAAACCGAGGAGCAAGCCGACGAGCGAACCCGCGAGCGCCACCAGCAAGGCTTCGGTGAGGGTGAGCCGCAACACTTGCCCGCGTGTCATGCCCAAGGCGCGCAGTTGGCCGATTTCGCGCGTGCGCTCCGCGAGCGTGATGGCGAAGGCGTTGTAGATGAAGAATGCGCCCGCCAGCAGAATCACTACGCCTGCGAACGGTATGGCGGCACCCGTGAGGGCTTGCTGAACCACATCGCCATCTATCACACCCGTTTCGACACTCGATACAACATAGGCCGTGCCGAGCGCGGCTTGCAAAGATTCACGCGCCGAGGCCGTGGGCGTGTTGGGCTGTAACTTCACAAGGATGGTGGTGGTTTCGTCGGGCGCGGCGAGCGCGGTTTGCAGGGTTTGGATGGGAAGCCATGCGGCGGGCAGGCCGCCGGGTAAGCCATCTTCTTTCAGCAAACCAATCACCATGTAGTTGCGAGTTTGACCGAGCAGGGTCAGCGGCAGGGTGTTGCCCACGCCCAAGCCGTTTTGCGCGGCCCAGCCGAGGGGCAAAAGAATTTCTTCGGCGGTGGGCGAGGTGAAAAACGCGCCCGCAACCAGTTCATACGGGCGCAAGGGTTGCGCCACATCCACGCCGAGGAGGGTGAGGTCGGAGTCGGCGAGGCGAGCGCGCAAGAGCGGTGCGGTGGCTTCGACTTCGGGCTGGGCCAACAACTCGCTCATGAGCCGCATGCTGAAGTTGACGCGGGTGCTGTGCGAGACTTCCAAATCCGCGCCCGCGAGGCGGCTGACGCGCGCCTGCCGGTTCACTTCGTCGGTGGCGACGCCCACGATGCGCCCGGCGAAGATGAGCGCCACGCCGAGCGCGATGGCGAAGGCGGTGAAGAGGGTGCGCCCGGTGCGGGCGCGGAGGTTGCGGAGGGCTAAGAGGAACATGGGTGTTTTGCAAATTAGTGGGTTGGGCGGCGCGCTCAGGCCAATAACTGCCCATAGGAAATCGCGGTGTCGTATTCCAGCGTCACCGTCCCCGCTTTTTGATATTGATCGAAAATCGCCTTGAGTTCACCAAGCATCGCCGGATAACGCGGATCATCTGTTTGGGGGGCCTTGAGGAAAGACTGTGTAAGCCCCTTTAGCGCCTCAAAATTGCACACTTGATAGTTATCCAGACTTTTTTCCTTGAGGTTCGCGGGGCCAAAAAACTGGGTGATGTAGTCGGAACGCTTGCGTTCACTGAGCCGAGCGAAACGAGCGGCGGGGTCAATATGCTTTTGCCAAAACTGCTCAAAAGCTTTGGCAAACGGCGAACCATTGTTCCGCTCTAAATTCCAGACTAAAACGACCCATCCGCCCGGGCGAAGGACGCGCAAAAATTCTGGGCGGACTTGCGCGTGGTTGAACCAATGAAACGCGTTCCCCACTACAATGAAATCCACGCTCTGGGAACCTAATGTGGTGACTTCGGCGGTGGCCCCGAGGCTGGTGAATCCGGGATAGCCGCGCAAGTGTTCCGCCGCCGCCGCGCGCATTTCTGCATTGGGTTCAACCGCGTAGACGGGGTTGCCATTCTGCAGGAACAGTTCGGTCAACTGGCCTGTTCCGGCGCCGATATCGGTCACCCGGTGAGTGGGCAAGAGGCCGCATTCGGTTTTCAGCCATTCCACCAATTGTTGCGGATAACGTGGCCGATAGCGGCGGTAGTTCTCGACGATAGGCGAATAGTGGCTGTAAGTGTCATCCATTGTCAAAGGCCTCCATGATTATAGGGCATTAGATTTGACGCCGACAGTTCCTTCATTTCCCCCCTCTCCCCACTAACCCCAACACCCGCACCGGCTGGCTCTTGCCCCGAATCTCCACCGGCCCCAAGTCTACAAAATTATATCGCTCTGCGCCCGGCCCCAGCGCGGTAACGGTGAACTCGCTGAGCAGGATGTCGTGAGCAGGAAACTCTTTGTTCAAGGCCTGAATGCGCGCCCCGAGGTTCATCGCATCGCCGATGACGGTGTACTCCTGCCGCTCTTCGGAGCCGGTGGCTCCGGCCACGACGTCACCGGTGTTCAGGCCGATGCCAAATTTCAGCGTTGGCAGGTTCAAGGTGGAGCGTTTGTGGTTGAGATAGGCCAGGCCTTCGCGCATCGAGAGCGCGGCTTGCACGGCCCGCTCGGCGTGGTCGCGTAAGTTGGTGGGAGCGCCGAAGAGGCACACCGCTTCATCGCCGACGAAACGGTTGACGATGCCGCCGTGGGCTTCAGTGGCGAGGATGATGACTTCAAAGTAACCGTTGAGCGCGGACATGACTTCTTCGGGTTGATATTTTTCGGCGAAGGAGGTCGAGCCGCGCATATCCACATAGAGGCAGGTAATGGTCTTGCGCTCCCCGCCGAGGGTGACGCGCCCGGCGAGGACGGCTTCGCTCACTTCGCGGGAGAGATAACGCCCGAACAAATCGCGCATCCGCTCGCGCTCGTTCAGGCCGCTGACCATTTCGTTGAAGGCGCGGGCCATTTGGCCCACGTCATCCCAGCGCGTTTCGGGGACGCGCCGGGCGAGGTCGCCGCGAGCCACCGCGCGAGAGGCGTCGGCAATCTGTGTCATCGGGGCCAGCGCGCGGCGGGTGATGACGATGGTCAGAATCACCGCGATGGCCAGGGCGGCGGCCATCGTCAAAAGCGAACTCTGGATGATGTCGCGGATGACGTTGTCCACCGGCTCCGCCGAAAGACCAAAGCGGGCGATGCCCAGCCGCTTCCCGCTCTTGTTCTCAATCGGCACAGCCGCCTCAAAGGCGCGTTCGCCTGTCCAATCCGTGAGTTGAACGACGACCGCCGCGCCGCTCACCGCGAAGGTCTCAGTTAACACACGCCCGTTGTAGGCTGCGTCGCTGGCCAGCAGGACTTTGTTGCCCGTGTCGGCGATGAAGACGTAGCGCAAGGTGAACTCATAGGGTGAATCGCCCTGCTGAGCGGCGAGCGTCTCCACCTGCACATCCGCCTGTTTCTGCAAGTCGGCCAGGATTTGCGGCGTGAGTTCGGCGACCTCGGCAGGCAATTGGGTGCGGGTGGAGAAGCCGACCACATCAAAACCGCGTTGCAGGATAGAGCGCATGTTGTCTTCGAGCAGGCGGCGTTCGTAATTGACGCGGAAATATGTGGTGAGCGCCATTGTGAGGACAAAGACCAGGCCGAGTGAGAATGAAAGCTTGGCGGCACGCGGCGCGCGCGCGGCGAGGCCGCGCAGGCCGGTGGGGCCGAGGTGGGCGGCGGGTTTCAGGAAACCGGTCGAACCCTCGGCGCGCATGGCCTCGGCGGGGTTGACGTTGGCCGCGCGGTCGGCAGGGTAGAGCGCGGCGAGCATGGAGATACCCGGGCCGAGGACCAATCCGGTGAGGGCCACCGGCCACGGCAGAGGCGGCGCGCCTTTTAGCTTCACAGTCACGCCGACCAATGCCGAGTAGGCCGCCAATGCCAGTGGAGTGAGAGCCAGACTCATAACCAACCCCGAGACCGCGCCCATGAGACTGCCTGCAAACCCCAAGAATCCGGCTTCCAGCACCACCAGACCGCGCACCTGCGCGCGGCTCATGCCGAGCGCGCGGAGCGTGCCCAGTTCGCGCTGGCGTTCCAGCACCGAGGCAAAGAGCGTGGTGATCAGGCCCAGCCCGGCCACCAGGCCCGAGAGCGAGGTCAGCCCGGCGAAGAGAGCGATGGACGCGCCGAGGGTGCTTTCGAGTGTGGTGTTGAAAGCCGTCAGCGAGTCAACGGTGAGAGCTAGGTCATGTTTGCGGGCGAGGTCGCGGAGTCTGGCTTCCAGCGCCTCTTTGTCCACACCCGGATGCGCATCCATGAAGAAGATGGCAGGGTGCGAATTGAAATACGCTTCGCCCACCTGGCGCGTCACAAGCGGAAACGCGCCGCCGACCAGCGCCACCTTGAACGGCACTTTGCCCTTGAGCGTTTCGATTTCAATGGTGTTGCCCGGCTTCAGGTTGTTGCGGCGGGCAATAATTTCAGGCAGGGTAACAGCCGGGCCGGAGGCGAAGTATTGATCGGCCTCGGCCCACGAACCCATCTGTGGCTGAAAAGCGGTGGCCTCGCGAAACATGTCCATGTCGGCGGCGGCGGCCCAGCCCAGGTACATGTAACCGGGGAGGGTCACCGAGCCCATGCTGTACATCTCGGCCTCGGCGGAGAGCGCCTCTAAATCCGTTTTGAGCGAGACCGGGAGAGGCGGTGCGCTGGCAACGGTGTCCCCGCCGGCCTCCGCCTGCGCCCGCGCGGCGACCTCAGTGTTGAAGATGCGCGCCAGCGAGAAGTCGTGGTTCATGAAGTCCAGCGCATCGCCCTGTGTAGCCAGGATGCCTGCTGCCGAGGTGGTGACGCCTGAGAGCGCGACGATAGTCATCAGGCCGATAGTGAGCGTAGCCGTGGTGAGCGTAGCGCGTGAGCGGGTACGGGCGAGACTGCCGAGAGCGAGTTGAGCCGCGACCCCGGCGCCTCGTGTTATCCCTCCCGCCCGCAGGGAAGACAAGCGAAGGATGCGTTCAAAGAGCCACAGCGCGAAGTTAATGCCAGCGGGCAGGCCGAACAGGGTTGCTCCGGCAAGTAACGCCAGAGGCGCGAAGGACAGCGCCCCGGCGGTGTTGAAGTTCGACGCCTCGCGGATGGCATTGAGGGTGAGAACATGCGCGATTGGGTATACGGCGAGCAACACCAGCGCGGCAATGCCTCCCCACCGCCTGGGGGCTTTCAATTGAACGCGCTCACTCGCCTTCAGCGCCGCCAGTGGCGATACGCGCCCGGCCTCGCGTGCGAGGTTGAGCGTGACCAGCACTGTCACAACCAGGCCTGCCCCTACTGCGAGCAGAACTCCGTCGAGCGGAACCGGCACGGTGGTCAGCGTTTTGATGTCGGTGGAGGTGAGGATAAGCAAACGGGCCATCCCGTAGCCTACTGGAAGTCCAGCCGTCGCGCCGAGCAGAGCCGTTACCAGCGCCTCGGCGAGGGTCTGCGCCAGCACCTGCGCGCGCGTCATGCCCAGCGCGCGCAGTTGGCCGATTTCGCGGCGACGCTCGTTCAGGGTGATGGCGAAGGCGTTGTAGATGAGGAAAGCGCCCGAGAGAAGCAAGACGACGCTTGCGAACTGCAGAGCGTTTTCCAGGCTCGTGGTCGGTCGGGCAGTGTCGGTCACACTGACCACAATATATTGTGGGCCGAGCGCGGTTTGAATAGCCTCGCGAGCCTCTTCGCGGTTGTGGCCCGGCTTGAGGCGCAGGTAAACGGTAGTGATCGCACTTGGAACGTCAAAGGCGGCCTGCATGGTTTCGAGAGGCATCCACGCAGTGGGCCGCTCGCCGAGCAGATTCCGCTCTTTGAGCAGGCCGACGACGATGTACTCCTGCGTCTTGTCAGCCGTCGTCAGAGACACCGTTTCCCCTACTCCCGCGCCGTTTTGCGCGGCCCACGAGGCCGGCACGATAACTTCCAGTGCATCCGGCCCAGAGAAGAATTCTCCAGCGATGAGTTCGTATTGGATGAGCGTGCGCTCGTGGTCAACGCCCAACAATTGCAGACCGATGTTAGGCGTGGCAGCAGGCTGGCCGAGGGCCGTTTCGCCGTTCTCTACCTCCCGCCCCTCAGCCTTGCGGAGCGCGGGGCCAACGGCGGCAACCTCGGGCCGAGCGGCAAGGTCGTCAGCCAGCAAGAGGTCGAAATCCGCGCCGTTGGCCGCTACCACTTCCAGGTCGGCTCCCGCAAGCCGGCCCTGGCGGGCCTCGCGGGCGGCGGCGTCAATCGCCACGCCTACGATGCGCATGGCGAAGATGAGGCTTACTCCGAGCGCAATGGCCAGGGCGGTGAAAATGGTGCGGGCGGGGCGGGCGCGCAGGTTGCGGAGGGCGAGGAGAAACATGGGTGAACTCCCAAATCCCAAGACCAAACTTCAACAGTGGTTATAGTGTAAGCCAATCTGGCCCTGATGCAACAAGAAAACCTTAATTGACAACTCTAATTCGGCGGGTATATAATCACGCCCAATGTAAGTAAGGTTGGTTGCCAGGTTTTCAGGACTTTGCAACTCGGCCTGAATCGCGCAGTTTGCGGTTGCAGAGCCGATTTTTCTTTGTGGGGGAGCGGTAGAAAGTTTATATGGCAGGCACAAATAACAAGAAGGAAGAAAAAATAGTCGTGGAAGGCACGGTGATCGAAGCCCTGCCCAGCACCCAGTTCACGGTGGAATTGGACAACAAGCACCGGGTGCTGGCCTATCTCTCCGGCAAGATGCGCAAGTATTACATCCGCATTCTGCTGGGCGACCGGGTGAAGGTGGAGCTTTCGCCTTATGATCTCACTCGTGGCCGGATCACGTTCCGCTTCAAGCAACATGGCGGCCAGGTGGTGCAGGAAGAAGTGGCATAGCCTTTATTTTGACTTGATAAACGTAACAGCCGACGGTTTAGCCGTCGGCTGTTTTTTATCCCCATCCTAATTTCCCTCCATACCGACAACCAGCACCCTGAGCGGAACGAAGTGAAGTCGAAGGGTACGGGTCTCGCAGAGAGCAGTCGCACCTTAAGTGGCCGCGTCCTTCGACTGCGCGGCGGAAACAACACCCGCCGCTCCGCTCAGGACGCTGACCTACGAGTCACGGCAACTGCACCGAAGCCAACATCTGCTCAAAGCTCTTTTGCTCCTTTGCCATCAACTGCTCGTCGGCAGTG
>JACPWC010000041.1 GCA_016197225.1 Chloroflexota bacterium | reverse complement strand
GCCAATGGTGGAAAGCAAGCGAAGCGACTGTCTCCGCTTCCACCAGCATGGAAGTGCATCTCAAGGCGCTGACGGTGGCGGTGATAGACGATGCCACCGGCGGGCCGGCGGCCAACATCCCGGTTCAACTTCGCACAGCCAGCGACGGCTGGGTGGGCGACAAACGCACCGACGCCAATGGCCGCGCCGTCTTCTCGGTGGTGGACGGCGGCTACCGCGCCCATCTCTACACTGGCCAATGGTGGAAAGCAAGCGAAGCGACTGTCTCCGCTTCCACCAGCATGGAGGTGCATCTCAAGGCGCTGACGGTGAAAGTGGTTGACAACAACAAGGGTGGCGGGCCGGCGGCCAACATCTCGATTCAACTTCGCACGGCCAGCGACGGCTGGGTGGGCGACAAACGCACCGACACCAAGGGCCGCGCTGTCTTTCCGGTGGTGGACGGCGGCTATCGCGTGTACATATACGTAGGCCAGCAATGGAAGAAAGCCGTCGAGGTGACCGTCTCAGCGTCCACCAACATAAATGTGCGCCTGAAAGGCCTTGAATTCGATACTGACGTTGACGGCGATGATGATCATGGCAACGATAATTGACGAGGGCGCTACGCTCAACACTGCAAGTAAAAGACGGGAGGCCTTGTGACTGCTGAAACTTTCATCACTTATGATTACACCCACCCAAACTCGCCGCCTAAGGCGTCCGGGTTTCTCGACCTGGCTATACTGGTTATGGCGGTGTTGATGATCTTTCTTTCTGACGCCACGGTCATCCTCTTTCACTTCATTTTTCTTCTGCTCACCATTGGCGCGTTCTTCTGGGAGTTCCGATCGTTTGTCCTGCGCTGTGGTCTGTGGGTAACTGTGGCAACCGCCGAAGTGGCGGTCGCCGTTCTGATAGGCAAAACTCAGGCTGAGGAATTGATTGAGATTCCGCTGATGAGCGCCATCCTGGTCGTCGTCTTTTTCATTGCCCGGCAGCGCGCCAGAGCAACACAACAGCTTTCCATCCAGGCAAAAGCGCTGCAAGCGGCGGCCAACGCCATCGTCATCACTGACCGGAAGGGAACAATTCAGTGGGTCAACCCGGCCTTCACAACCATCACCGGTTATGCAAAAGAAGAAGCGGTCGGCCAGAACCCGCGCCTTCTCAAATCCGGGCAGCACGACGAAGCCTATTATCATAGGATTTGGCAAACTGTCACCGCCGGGCAGGTGTGGCAGGGCCAGATCATCAATCGCCGCAAGGATGGAAATTTTTATACGGAAGAGGAAACCATCACCCCGGTCAAAGACGAGAATGGCGACATCTCCCACTTCATTGCCATCAAACAGGATATCACGGCGCGCAAACTTGCCGAACAAGAGGTGCATCAACAAAAGCAATACTTTGAGGCTCTGGTGGCAAACAGCCCGGTCGCCATTACCGCCCTCGACCTTAACAACCGTATCATCTCCTGCAACCCGGCCTTCGAGCAACTGTTTGGCTACATTGCCAGTGACGTCGTGGGCCAGGCGCTGGACGATCTGGTTGCCACTGAGACCGGCCGGGGCGAGGCCGAACAATACACGCAACAGGTGATGGGCGGTGAAACCATGCATGCCGTCGGCCAGCGCCGCCGCAAAGACGGGGCGCTGGTGGACGTGGAAATTTTCGGCGTCCCGGTAATTGTGGCCGGGAAGCGTGTGGGCGTGTTGGGCTTGTATCACGACATCACCGAACTCATCCGCGCCGAGCGCCAGGCGCAGGAAGCCGACCGGGCCAAGAGCGAATTCCTGGCCAACATGAGCCACGAAATTCGCACACCCATGAACGGCGTGATTGGCATGTTGGAATTGCTGTTGGACACCGATCTGAACGGCGAACAACGCGACTTTGTGAAGACGGCGGCAGACAGCGCCCAGGCTCTGCTCAGTTTGCTCAACGACATTCTCGACTTTTCCAAGATCGAAGCCGGGCGGTTGGATCTGGAAGCCATTGACTTCAACCTGCGCACGACGGTGGAAGGGGTGGCCGACACGCTGGCCCAACGCGCCACCGACAAAGGACTGGAGATGGCCTGCCTGATTCATCACGACATTCCTGTGTCGCTTCGCGGCGACCCGGGCCGCCTGCGGCAAGTGCTCGTCAATCTTTCAGGCAACGCCATCAAATTTACGAATAACGGCGAAGTTGTCATTCGCGCCGAACTCGAATCCCAGTCCGACTCTCACGTCACTGTCCGTTTCTCGGTGAACGACACCGGCATCGGCATTCCGCCGGAACGTCAGGCCGCCGTTTTTGAGCGCTTCACTCAGGCCGACGGCTCCACAACCCGCAGATACGGCGGGACCGGGCTGGGGCTGACTATCTCCAAGCAATTAGTGGAAATGATGGGCGGCCAAATTGGCCTGACCAGCACTCCGGGGCAAGGTAGCACCTTCTGGTTCACGGCCACATTTGAAAAGCAGGCGGCGTCGAATACCTCGGCGCTGATTCCACCGGCCGATCTGGAAGGCGTGCATGTGTTGATCGTGGACGACAACGCCACCAACCGTCTGGTGCTGATGCGCATGTTGGATAACTTCGGTTGCCGCGCCGCCACCGCCGCCGGCGGACGCGAGGCGCTCCAGATTCTGCGCTACGCAGAGCGAGCCGACGACAGGTTCCGCCTGGTTCTGCTGGATATGCAAATGCCGGAAATGGATGGCGAACAGACAGCCCAGGCCATCAAGAGCGACCCGTCGCTGGCAGATACTACGGTGATGGTGTTGACTTCAATGGGCCGCCGGGGCGATGCCGTTCGCATGAAGGAACTGGGATGCGCCGGTTATTTGCTCAAGCCGGTCAAGCAAGCCCAACTCTTTGACGCCATGGTCACGGTGCTGGCTCAGGAGGTGCAGGCCGTTCCGCAAGCCGCCGCGCCGCTCGTCACCCGGCACACCCTGGCCGAAAGCAAAGGCCCGGCCCTCAAGATTCTGCTGGCTGAGGATCACGCCGTCAACCGCAAACTGGCGACTCTTTTGTTACAGCGCGCCGGGCATCAGGTAGACGTGGCCGAAAACGGACAGGAAGCAGTGGAGGCCGTTCAGCACCGCCATTACGATCTGGTGCTGATGGATGTGCAAATGCCGGAGATGGACGGCTTTGAAGCTACGAGTCTTATCCGGGCACAGGAGGGTGACGAGCGGCACACGCCCATCGTCGCCATGACAGCCCATGCCATGCAAGGCGACCGCGAGCGGTGCCTGAAAGCCGGTATGGATGACTACCTCTCCAAGCCCATTGAGCCTAAAGAACTGGCCGCCCTTCTACAACGCTGGGCGCAGAAAGCAGGGCCGACCCCTGCCCCGGAGGCGGAGGCTACCCCGCCAGAGGCGGCGGCCCCTGGCGAGGCCGCCGCGCCGGTGAACATAGAAGAAGCTCTGGATCGTTTTGGCGATGACCGCGCGCTCTTCGTCGAGTTGTTCACCGAGTTCGCGCATCGCCTGCCGATGGATATGCAACGGCTGGAGGCGGCTGTTGTTTCTCACGACGCGCACGCGCTGGCTCAGGCCGCGCACTCGTTGAAGGGCGTCTCTGCCAGCTTCAGCGCCAAGCCTTTGAGCGCCGTAGCCCAACAACTCGAAAAGATGGGATTCGATGACGAGCTGTCGGGCGCTTCGGCTTTGTTGATACAGGCCAAAGAAGAAGCCGGGCGCTTGCAGGAATATCTGACGCAATTAACGCCTGCCTGAAATTCTTGATTGCTCGCCGGCCGGACAGCCAGCGAGAAGAAAGAGGAGTTTATGCCACGCGCTTTAGCAATTGACGACGACCCCATTGTTCTCAAACTTACCGCCGCCACCCTGACCCGGCTCGGCTACGAAGTCAGCACGGCTTCAGACGGCGTTAAGGGATTGGTGGCGGTCAAAACCGATCACCCGGACGTGATTATTTCGGATGTGATGATGCCTGGCATGAACGGTTACGAAGTCACTCGCCGCCTGCGCCGGGACCCCGAATTTGCCCAAACGCCTATTCTGATTCTCACCGGCCAATCGGAACTGGAAGAAAAGCTCCAGGCCTTTGAGGCCGGGGCGGACGATTTCATGAACAAGCCGTTTGAACCGGCGGAGTTGGCCGCCCGCCTGACGGTGTTGTTGCGGCGCTCTGAAGCCGGCAAGCTGGCGCAATCGCTGGGGCTGACTCGAACTGAAGAGGCCCAGCTCGTTGCCGTTCATAGTTTACGGGGCGGCATTGGCTCTTCAAGCCTGGCTACGAATCTGAGCATTGGCCTGGCCCAGTTGTGGGAGACGCCCACGTTGCTGCTGGATTTGGTGTTCAGCGCCGGGCAGATCGCCCTCATGCTGGACACGCCCCTCAAGCGCACCTGGGGCGACCTGGCCGGGTTCAGCCTGGATGATATGGATTTTGAAACGTTGCATACCATCATAGGCCAACATGCCAGCGGACTGGACTTCATCGCCGCGCCCACCCTGCCCACCGAAGCCGAAGAGTTGGCGAATGAAGTGCTAAGGGCCGCCATAAAACTGCTCAAGACGCATTACGATTACGTCATCGCCGACACAGCTCACGACTTTAGCGAGACGACCCTGACCCTGCTCGACGCCGCCGACGTGATCCTGGTGCCGCTGGCTCCGGAGATGTCCTCGGTGCGGGCGGCGGCGGCGGCCCTGGACACTTACACCCGGCTGGGTTACAGCAAAGACAAGATCAAGCTGGTGTTGAACTGGACGTTTGAGCATCACGGCCTACCGCGCAAAAACATCGAAGCCGCCCTGCACATGCCGGTCACCCTGGTTCTGCCTTTCGCCTCCGACACCTTTGTGGGCGCCATCAACCGGGGTCGTCCGCTCCTGTACGAGTCTCCCACCGATCCCATTGCCACCCTTATTGAAGATTTCGCTTTCCGTTTGAGCAAAGAGCGGCACCGGGCCATTCCGCCGGCGGTGCCAAGCGCGGCCTGGCTGAGAGTGAACAAACGCTTAGCGGTCTTGTCGGCTGAGTTGCGCAAATAGCCATGCCGTTGCCTGACTGAGGTGGGCAACTTCAGTTACATCGCCCTGCCAGAGCGTTAGAGACTGTCTTAAAACTGCTCTCCAACCGCGTCCTCGCGGTTGCCCGAAGGGGCCTGCGAGGACGCGGGCTTTGAGCGACTTTTAAGACACTCTCTTAGAACAGTTTCCGAGCTTCTCCTCGAAACCCCAGCGGCATAATCTCGCCGCGCACCTCGCGCCCGTCCGACGTGAGAATGCCGATGGACGCCCCAAACGCGGCCCGATAACTGGGGCTGACCGAGCCTGGGTTGAACATCAAAACCTGGCCCCGCCTTTCGTTGAAAGGATGATGCGAGTGGCCGAAGGCGATGGCCTGCACATCGCTGAAGCGGGCCTGCGCGGCGGCGATGAAGCTCTCCAGGTGGAAGCCGACGGTGTAGTAGAAAAGCTTTTCTCGGACGTAACCCCTCAACCCGCCGTGGCCGTGCGTCAGGCCGATGCGCACCGCGCCCACCTCAATGACTCGATCCAGCGGCAGACTCCAGTTGGCTTGATACCAAATGTCGCGGTTGCCCAGCACGGCAATCACCGGCGCAACCCGCTCCAGTTCTCTCAAGGCTTTTGGATTGCTAATGTCGCCTGCATGAAGAATGAGGTCTACACCGTCGAGGGCGGTGAAGAGTTGCGAGGGAAGGGAGAGAAGGCGGTCGGGGAGGTGAGTGTCGGCCACCACTCCGATTTTGAGTGTCCCCGACTCGGGCAGAGGAAGTTGAGTTGTCGGGTAAGCCGCCGCATCAGACATTCAACTCTTTCATCGTGCCAGTGGTCATGAAGATCACGCGCTCGGCGATGTTAGTCACCCGGTCGCCGATGCGCTCCAGATTGTGAGCGCACCACAACAAGTACGTGCCGCGCTGGATGGTGCCTGGGTCTTGCGCCATAATAGCCAGTAGCTCATCGAAGATGGCTTTGTAGAGGTGGTCAATGTCGTCGTCTTGAGCGGCGATGGCGCGGGCGGCTTCGGCGTTGCGGGCCAGGAAGGCGTCGAGGCTACGTTTGAGCATGTCGCGGGCCAGGTCGGACATGCGCGGAATGTCAACGAGGGGCTTGAGCAGAGGCTGGTCGCCCATGCGAAGGACGGTCTTGGCGATGCCGGTGGCGTGGTCGCCCATGCGCTCCATATCGTTGACGATGTTCATGGCCGCCACCACCGTCCGCAGGTCGCTGGCCGCCGGTTGCTGGGTGGCAATCAGCGTCAAGCAGTCCTCCTCAACCTTGAAGCGCAGATCGTTGATGACAGTATCGTCAAGGACGATCTGACGGGCCAGGTTGACGTCGCGGTTGTTCAAGGCCGTGATGGAACGCGCAACAGCCGTGTCCACCAGACTGCCCATGCGAAGCAAGTTGTCGCGGATCTCGGAAAGTTCACGATCAAAGTGTGGGCGTAGAGACTGAGACATGGCGACGATCCTTTCAGCAGGCCGTTATCCGAACCGGCCAGTAATGTAGTTCTCGCTAATTTCTTTGGCCGGGCGGGTGAAGAGTTTGCCGGTGAGGTCGAACTCCACCAACTCGCCGAGCCAGAACAGGCCGGCGCGGTCGGAGACGCGGGCCGCTTGTTGCATGTTGTGAGTGACGATGACGATGGTGTAATATTCTTTCAGTTCGCGCATCAGTTCTTCGATTTTCAAAGTGGCCACCGGGTCGAGGGCCGAGCATGGCTCGTCCATGAGGATCACTTCCGGTTCCACCGCCAGCACCCGGGCGATGCACAGCCGTTGTTGCTGGCCGAGCGACAAGCCCAACGCCGACTCGTGTAGATGATCCTTTGCCTCGTCCCACAGCGCCGCGCCGCGAAGCGACTGCTCCACGCGCTGAGGCAAGTCGCGCGTCAGGCCGAGCACGCGCGGGCCGAAGGCCACGTTCTCAAAGATGGACTTCGGGAAAGGGTTTGGCTTTTGGAACACGAGGCCGACCCGGCGACGCAGATCGGCCACGTCCACGCTCGGCGCGTAAACATCCTGGTCGTCCAGCGCAATTTTGCCGACGACGCGCGCGCCGTCAATTGTGTCGTTCATGCGGTTGAGGCAACGCAGAAAGGTGGACTTGCCACACCCGGATGGGCCGATGAGGGCGGTAATCTCACGCTCGGCGATTTCCATGTTCACGTTGAGTAGCGCGCGCTTGGGGCCGTAATAAAAGTCGAGATGCTCGACGCTGATCTTCGCCATTGATGACGGGATTGTACCGCAAAGTTGATTTTAGGAGCCTCTCTAATTCGAAAGTAACGCGCTATAATCACGCTCGTGAATTGCGCTCTACAACAGAATCGCTTTTTGCTGTTTGCCGTTCTTCTTTTAGCCGCCTGCGCCTCTCCCTCGGCTTCTTCAACCCCCGCCCCTTCCGCCCAAACCACAATCGAGAACAAAGGCTCGGACACGATGGTGAATCTGGCCCTGGCCTGGGCCGAGGCTTACGAGGCGGCTCACCCTGAGACTCAACTCTCGGTGACGGGCGGCGGGAGTGGCACGGGCATTGCCGCGCTGATCAACGGCACGGTGACGATCGCCAACGCCTCGCGGGCCATCAAAGACGAGGAGCGCCAGCAGGCTGAAGCTAACGGCATTGAAGCGGTTGAGTTCGTGGTCGCCAAAGACGCCATCGCCATCGTCGTCAACCCGGCCAACCCGGTGAACCGACTCAGCTTGCCGCAACTCTCGGCGATTTACAGCGGGCAGATCACCAACTGGCGCGAGGTGGGCGGCGACGATCGGCCTATCGTTTTGCTCTCGCGTGAGAGCAACTCCGGCACGCACGTCTATTTTCTGGAGAACGTTCTGCGGCTGGGGAAGAAGGAGAACAAGACCCTGTTCTCGCCCGACACGGGTGTTCGGCCCCGAAGCACAGAAGATTGTGGCCGAGTTGGGGTTTGTGCCGGTCAAGTAATGGAGCCGCAGATTACATGGCTCGGTGCGCTTCGCGTTTTGGTCGAGAGTTGCCAAAGCTCATTTTGCCTTTTCAATAGGATAAAGCCTGGCAAGGGCCAGTATGCCGCCGCTCAAAGCTAATACGCCCACCAGCACCGCAACCCAAATCAACGGTTGGCTCGGAGACAAAGCGGTTGTATTTGCCGAAGCGGCTGGCCCAATTTCAACCGCCGCCGAGGGGGCAACCGGCGAGACACCCATCGTCTGCAAGAGGTTTTGGATCGCAGTCTCGCCTTCGTTTGTTACCCTGAACCATTTGCCGTTAAATTCAGTGTGGTTGCCAGAGAGGTCGGGGCCGTCGTCGAAACGGATGTAACTTCCAGCGGGTGTTGCGGCGTAAGTGAGCACGCCGAAGTTAAACTCACCATCATAAAAGTAGCGGGTGATGGTGTAATAGTTGCCAGCCGCCGGCTCGGCAACCGGCCCGCCGGCAAAGTCTTCGACGCCGCCCAACCGCAACACCCTGAGAACGGCCTTGTCGGTGATTTCTATTTGCCCGGCAATGCCCGGCCCGCTAATGAAGGCCGCGTCCGGCGGTTGATCGGGCCAGGCCAGTGCCAGGTGAGTGGCGGGCAAGAGCAGAACCGCCAGCACTAACAATATCGCAAAGAAGCGAATCGGTTTCATGGTAACTCTCCTCACATAACCTTCCAAATCAGTGAAATCAGTTTCATTCGGGGTTTCACTAATCATGGAGCGTTGATGAAGGCGATGAGCGCCTTCATCTCCTCCTCGCTCAAGCCGAGACGGGGCATTTGGGTGTTTGGCTTGAGCGCCGGAGGGTTATAGAGCCACTTGGTCAGATAACCCGGGTTGGCAGTGAAGTTGGTCAGGTTGGGGCCGATGTCTACCGACAAGCCCTGCCATCCTTGTCGGACCGACTCGTGAATGTGGCACGTCACACACCCTTTGGCTACAAATAGCCGCTGGCCGAGTTGCTCCTGAGTATAGACCGGCCCGACCGCCGCGCTTCCATTGTCATGAGTCGCCGTTGAGGCGAACCCCATTGCGCCCACTAGCGCCCCGGCAAGAATCAGCGCCGCCGCCCACGCAACCCGCGCCCGGAAAAAGATCAAGGCCGCCCCAACCGCGACGGCCAACCCGACGCCGCCTACCATCATTGGCAATGGTGAAGCCTCTGCGCTCGCTGATGATCCGGCGGACAACACCGTCAGCTGGGGCATGGTCTGCGGTTCCGGGAAGGCGTTGATCGTCCAGTTCCATTCGCCGGCATCGGGGAAAGTAATCGCGGCGGTGTAATGGCCGACCCCGCCGCTGGGTCGAGCAACGACCCGGAACAACTTGGGAGCATCCGCCTTTTGCAGTTTGATCTCCGGCGTCAGCCCGGCCATTGGCGTTTGCCCGTGCTGGCGCACCATGAAGCCGACGTTGACAGGTTGACCAGCTACAATTTTGTCCGGCAGCGAGTCCAACGTCACCACCGACCAGCCGCCGGCAAAGACCGGAAAGACCAAAAGCAAAACGAGCGACAAAACAGAAAACAGGACAAGGCGTTTCATGGCGAAGTTCCTTTCAAGAAGAAGTACACCGCTCCGGCCCGGAAGGTTCCAGGTTGAAGGTCGAGTTTCATTTCAACGACTCGGCGATCTTCACGGCCTCGTCTAGCGGCAGATCGGTTTCCAGGCGATAGGTCACTTCGGCCTCAACCCAAATCAGGACGTGACCTTCGATCAACCGCCGCAAGTCCCAGTTGCCGCTCTTCAACTCCAGTAAGTACGGCCCTTCCGTCCACACCGCCGGCTGCCCGTTTACCATCGTGGCGGCGATGATCGTCGGCTGAAACTTCTTATCGGCGTAAGTGTTCGGCCCAAATTCGTGAAAACTCATTCGCACCCGATCAGGTTGCTCCGGGTCGAGCCAGACCATCACAGCCACCGAGCCACCCAGGTTTTGCACAAACACGCGGTCGGGCAGGCCGAGGTTTTCAGGATACGCCGGGAGCAAGATCGTGAAGCTCATCTTTTGGCGGGCCTCGTCCAGCGTCGTCTCTCCGGCCAGGTCGAGCAGTGAAGGCAACAGAGTCGGCGTGGGCTGAGGGGTGATGACGGGCATGCCGGTCGGCGTGGCGGTAGCTGTAGGCGGCGCGAAGAAGAGTCGCACTGCGCCGATCTCTAACACTTCGAGCAAACCGGCCCGCGCTTGCGGCACGGCCAGCAAACTGGCGAGGGCGGCGATGACGATGAGGGCGCTCCATGCCAGGCGACGAGCGCGGAGACGTTCCAACGGAACGTCTCTACGGAGTCGTCCTTTCACACTGACGGCCACGTTCGGAGTCGGCGGGTAGGCAAACGAGGCCGTCGCGCTTCGCACTCGCGCTTCGAATCGATCCAGATCGCTCATTCAACACTCTCCCGCAAGTTCGGGAAATCTTTGGCAATCACGTCGCGCAGGCGGCCCAGGGCGCGGTGCGCGCGCGACTTGACCGTGCCCGCCGCCACCTGCATAGCCTCTGACGTTTCTGATTCCGACATCTCCAGGAAATAACGGAGGTAGATGATCTCCTGATCGGTCTGACTCAACCGGCGCACCGCCTGCCAGAGCAGGCTCGACTCATCTTGCGCCGCCTCGTCGTGGGCGGCGGTCTCTACGCCCCGGGCGAAGCGCGTCAGCGCCGCAAAGTAACGACCGGCGGAGCGCAAGCGGTTGCGGGCCAGGTTGGCGGCGATGCTCAACAACCAGGGGCGGAGGGCGCGAGAGGTGTCGAAACGATCCAGCGCGCCGTAGGCGCGGATGAAGGCTTCCTGCGCCACGTCGTCGGCGTCAGCAGGGTCGCCCAGAATCAGGTAAGCCAGACGAAAGACGGCCTCCTGATGCTCGCCGGCCAGCGCCTCCCAGGCCGCCTCGTCACGGCGGCGGGCGCGGGCGATCAGGTCTGCGTCGGTCAATTCGCCCCTTCTTCCTTGAGGGAAGTCATTCACTTGTTATACACCTGCGCGGGCGTTTTGGTTCCTGGAGTATCGTAATTGCTCAGGTTGGTATTAAGAACGCGGATGAACGCAGATTCTCGCTGATTTCTATTTGGTTTGTAACTACTTACGGGCTTCTATTAGAACGCTGATAAACGCGGACATTTTGCGCGCTGATTGCCGCTGATTTTTTCAAAAATATCTGCGCGAGAGATGGATGGGCGGTTTGAGATAGTGTTGACAGCCATGAGTTGTAGAGCGAGTTGGCAACTCGCTCTACATTTCCAGCAAAGTCTTCAGCATCCAGGCCCCGATCGGGTTTGTGTCGAGCGCGCCGGGCTGAACGCCGAGGCCGCCTTCAAAACGCAGCGTGGTGACGACCAGCCGCCCTGCTCCATAAACCGCTTCAACCACATATTCCGTCCAGAACATTTGCCGGGCATCAAAGCGCCGCCAGATCGGTTTGAGGCGCGCTTCCGGGCCGAAGAGCGCGGACAGCTTTTCGATGTCAATGGCAAAGTCGGTCGCCACGCTAAAGAAACGCATGTCGGCGTAACCGGGGTGAGGCAGGCGTTCCCAAAACGCGTGCGGCTCAAAGGTGTGAATCGATTCGCGCCAGAAGGGCAGGTTGCGGGTGAAGCGCGGGTCGGGTTGCCGGAGCCAGAGCACGGCGCTTTGGCCCTGGTGAATTTGGCGAAGGAGATCGTCGGTCAGGTCGGCTCTCACCCCCGGCCCGGTCTCCGGCCGCCCCAAAGAGAGAGAGGAGATTCTTGGCACGACCCACAGCTTCCATGAGTTGCTGGCACAGGTTTCTACTTCAGCACTCAGAGTGAGTTCGATAGGTTTTTCGGTGACGAGGGGCATTTTGAAATGAAGGATGGCGATCTCGTGGGACTCGCCGCCAGAGACGGCAACATCGTCCCTGGATCCATTCATGATTTCGTTTCCGTCTTCGCCGGTCAGCCGCCACTGTAAACGACCGCCTTCAACGTCGCCCGCCCCATTTGAAAGGACGAGGTGAATCTCAGCGGCCTCGCCTGCCCAGCAGGTGAACGGGTCTTTGTGGGCCGGGCGGTCGCCGCCTAGCCAGCGGCGGCGGCGCTCACGATCCATTGTCAGCACGCGCGGGGCGTTGAACTGCCGCCACTCGTCGGGCGAGAATTTAAGTTCGCGCTGATCGTCCACTACGCCGGAGGTGGTGATGGGAGTGTCGGCCCAGCCGGTGATGACGTGGCCGCCGGTTGCGCCGTGAGCGCGAACCTGCTCGACGATGAATTTGCGAATGGCCGTGGCCTGGCAGCGGGCGGCCCCGGTGAGAGCCAGGCCGCCATCCTCGATGGCGGCTGAACCGAGTCGAGTTCGGTAGTCGCGAATCGAGAGGAAGTCGTCGCGAGTCAGGGCGGTCGGTTGAGTCAGCCACCAGGTCTCCGGGTCAAGTTTGGAGAAGTCGCGCAAAGTGTCGGCGTCGCAGAACTCACCGTAGAGCCAGGGTTTGGCCGGTTGATACAAACGATGAAAGTGTTGGACGAGCGGCTGAAAGAAATGCGGGTCGGTGTAAAAGTGGTAATCGTAAAACTCGCTGAGGCGGGTGCTCACGCCGCCGTAGGCTTCCGCCGAGCCGCTGTTGTCGCAGTGCAAGGCGTTGGGCATCCACTCGTCGGCCAGGTTGTCGAGTTCGCGCAGGAAGCCGGCGTCGGCGTCGGCGTTGAGTTCACAGCCCAGGCTGACGACGATGATGGAGGGATGATGGTGCAGGCGGCGGAAGAGGCCCTGGTATTCGCGCAGGGCCAGTTCGCGGAACTCCGGCGTGACCTTCGGCAACCACATCGGCAGTTCCAGCCAGAGCAACATCCCGGCTTCATCAGCAACTTCAAACGTCGTTTCGTCGGGAACGAAGAGGCAAAGTTTGACGAGGTTGAAGCCGAGGGCGCGCGCTTTGGCAAACTGGTCGAGCAGTTCGGCGCGAGTGGGCGTGGGGCAAATGCGGGCCGCGTCCCAGCCCCAATCGAGCACGCCGCGCAGGTGCAGGGGTTGCGAGTTCAGGATGGTCTTGCCATCCACGACGGCCACATCGCGAAAGCCGACGCGGCGCGTGGCCTGGGCGACTTCGACTCCGCGCGATTGAAGCGAGAGGCGCAAGGTGTAACACGGTGCGCCCGTGACGGGTTCCCATTGCGTCACACCGCCGGTTTCAACGTGAATGGCGAAGGACTGATCGCCGCCCACCACTGCCCGGGCGTGGGTGAGCAGTTGCTCGTCTGCATCCAACAAGTCAATGATCACTTCGCCGGCGCGCCGCTCGCCCAGCGCGACCACGCGGCCCTGCACATCCAGCCAGCCGCCGCCGTAGGCAAAGACTCGCAAATCGTCGAAGGCGGCCCAGGACATGGAGCGCAGACGGATGCCCTGCCAGAGGCCGCCGAACGTGGTGGCAACGTCGGGCAAGAAACCGGCCAGTGCTTCACGCAAGGGGAAGCGTCCACCCGGTTTCCAAACTTCGATCTCAATCGTGTTCTCGCCCTCACGCGCCAGCCGGGTGATATCCAACTGAAAGGGCGACCACAGGCCGCGATGTGTTCCGGCAAGCTGGTTGTTGACTCGAACAGTAGCGTCGAAGCTGATGGCGTCGGCTTCGAGGAGGATGCGCGCGCCGAGCCAGGAGGCGGGCAGGAAGAACGCGCGGCGGTAAAGGGCAGGGCCGTCGGTAAGCTTGTCGGCGGTGTGGGCCTCCCAGGCCGAAGGCACGGGCAGGTCAACTTCCGGCGCGTTGCCCAGGCGGAACTTCCAGAGGCCGTCGAGGGGCAAGGTTTGACTCTTGTTGTTTTCGAGGAACATAGCCAGAGTTTACCATCTCGCGGAGAGTCTGGCGGGAGTGTGTTTAATGCAACCACAGATTTCACGGATTACACCGATTGCGATTCGCCAGG
>JACPWC010000040.1 GCA_016197225.1 Chloroflexota bacterium | reverse complement strand
TATCTCGATGCACATCGAACATCATAGCCCGCGCCGCCGCAGTGGATTGCGCGCGGCCATTAAGTTTGTTGCTTCCGTGATTTTGTTTGCCATGATTCTGCTGGGCGGGTTGTGGGTCATGCTCAAGGTCAACAGCGGCGCTTTCACAACCGATTTTGGCCCGCCGGCCAGTTCGCTCAACCCGGCCGAACAAGCCGGGCTGTGGGCGTATCTTGTTTTGAACTCTGAAGTGCTCAAGGCTTCGGCGGGAAATGAGTCGACTCCGATTGAATTTGTGGTGGACGCCGGCGAGAACGCCAGCGGGGTGTCGGGCCGCCTCGCCGAGTTGGGCCTGGTGGCTGACCCCGACCTTTTGCGACTCTACATGCGCTATCGCGGCCTCGACGACGATATTGAAGCGGGAAACTTTACGCTCAATAAAACCATGACCATCCCGGTTTTGGCTGACGCCCTCACCGAGGCCCGGCCCGACGAAATTCAATTGCGGCTGTGGGAGGGCTGGCGCGTTGAGCAAGTGGCCGATGGCCTTGCCGCACAGCCTGGCTTGAGTTTCAGCCGCTCCGAATTTTTGAGCCTCATCGCTCCGGGCGGCCTGCGCCCGGCCACCTTTGCCTTCCTGGCCGATCTGCCGTCCACCGCCTCCCTCGAAGGTTTTCTCTTTCCCGATACCTACCGCTTTCTGCCCGGCGCAACCACGACCGATATTCTCACCCGCTTCCTGCTCGAGTTCGACACGCAAGTGACGCCTCAACTGCGGGCCGACGCAACCGAGCGCGGCCTGACGCTCTATCAAGTCATCATCCTTGCCTCCATCGTCGAGCGTGAGGCCGTTCACGATGACGAACGGCCCACCATCGCCAGTGTCTATCTCAACCGGCTCGACATTGGCATGAAGCTCGAAGCCGACCCCACGACTCAGTATGCCCTGGCCGGTCCGGAGAACTGGTGGCCGCCTCTCGATCTTGACCCGCGCGCGGTGAACAGCATCTACAACACCTACGTCTCCGACGGCCTGCCGCCCGGTCCCATTGCCAACCCCGGCCTCAGTTCCATCCGCGCCGTCATCTACCCCGCCCAAACCGAGTATCTCTTCTTCCGCGCCAGGTGCGACGGCAGTCATTATCACAACTTCTCGGTGACTTACGAGCAACATTTGACCTATGCCTGCCCGTAGCGCAATTCACAATTCTCAATTCACAATTCTCAAATTGCGCCTTGTGCGTTGTGCATTGTGCATTCTTCTTTCAGCTTGTGTCCCTTCCACCCGCCCCACCGTGAAAATTGGCCTCGTCGGGCCGTTCGAGGGTCGCTATCGCGAGATCGGGCAGGAGATCATTTATGCGGCGCGGCTGGCTGTGCGTGAGGCCAACGAGGCCGGCGGCGTGGCCGGCTACTCTATCGAATTGGTTGCGTTCGACGATGGCGGCGATGCGGCCCAGGCCGAAGAGCAGGCCCGCAAGCTGGCGACTGACCCGCAAGTGGTTGGGGTGGTTGGCAACTGGCTGGAACCCACCACGCTGGCCGCCGCCCCGGTGCTGGCCGCCAACAATATCCCATTCCTGGCCACGACTTCATCCTCTGATCTCGATCTCTCAGCCTTTCGTCTCTGGCCGACAGATTTCGCCCTTCAGGCCGCTGTGCCTGAAGCAACTTTCTGCTCCGGCCACTGCGACTCTCTTGAAGACCTGGATTGGCTAAAATCCCAAATCCCGGCACAGCCCGCGAACGACACGCGAAATCCCAAATCCCAAATTGCCGGCCCGCCTCTCTGGGGCCTCAATCAGTTTCCGCGCCTGGCCGGTTCAGCGGAAGAAGGTGTGCGGGTGGTCGCGCCTGCGCCACTCCCGGCTGACTCTGCCGATCCGGCTTTTGCTGATCGCTACCGGGCGATCTCTCAAGGCGTTGAGCCGCGCTTTTTAGCTGTGCTGGCCTACGATGCAACCCGGCTTTTGTTGACTGCCATCCAAAATGATGTTGAATCAAAAGAGACGCCTACACGAGACGGCGTGGCCCTTGCTCTCGCTCAACTTACCTACAACGGCCTGAGCGGCGGCTTCAGCTTCAATGCTGAACAAGATTGGGCTGAGGCGAACGGCTGGGTTTATCGGTGGCAGGGTGGGCAACTGGTGAGGCCCTAGAAAGCACAGTTTGACAAATTCACCTGGCAGGCTAAAATTCTTTTCATGCAAAGCAAGCGCCAGCAGATCATTGATATTCTCAAGGAGCGCGGGAACGCCACGGTTGAGACGTTGAGCAAGGAGCTTGACATCTCTTCTGTGACTGTGCGCCACCACCTCGACGTTCTGCGCTCGGAGGGGCTGGTGAACGAGCCAGTAGTGCGCCGCCGGGCCACCTCGGGCCGGCCCCAGCACGCTTACAGCCTCACCCTCAAAGCCGGCGAGCTTTTCCCCAAGAGTTACGACAACCTCGCCGCGCAATTGCTGGACGAAGTCAAAGCCCGTTACGATACACGCGAAGTCAATGTGCTCTTTGAAGGCATGGCCCGCCGGTTGTTGGCCGATGCTCCCCACCCGGTTGACGGCGACACCGTCGAAGAACGCTTTGATCGCGCCGTCCAATTTCTCAATCAAAAAGGATACGTCGCCCGCTGGGAGCAAAATCTGGGCGGCGTCGTCATTCACACCTGCAATTGCCCTTACGAAGGGCTGGCCAGAAAGCACCCCGAACTCTGCAACATGGACTTCAACCTGATTGCCTCGCTGACCGGCTTTACCCCGGAACGCGTTTGTCATGTCACAGCAGGCGATGGCTCGTGTTCGTATCTGATCCGCGAGGACGTTTTTAATTTATAAGACCGGCATCTTAATTATTGACAGGCCCGGTGAAACTTGTTAGAATCAGCGCAACCTGAAAGGACTTTTAGCGATGACCATTACAGTGGATAAACCCATTACCCCGGAATTTGTTGAAGTTGCAGAACTTACCCTCACCAACCTGGCGGCAGCCAAAGTTCGTTCGATCCTGGCCGAGCGCAACCTGCCCAGTCATGGCTTGCGTGTGTTTGTGGCCGGCGGCGGTTGCTCTGGTATGCAATACGGCATGGCCATCGAGGGCCAGCCTCGCGAGTTCGACACGGTGGTTGAGACCGACGGTGTGAAGCTGTATGTTGACCCGACTTCGATGAATTATCTTGTCGGGGCGACGATTGATTACGTGGACAATTTGATGGGCGGCGGGTTCCGCGTCGAAAACCCCAACGCCGTCGCTTCCTGTGGTTGCGGCCACTCGTTCCGGACCGCCGGCTCTGCCGCGCAAGGCCAAGCCCAAGCCTCGGGCGACGACGGGTGCGGTTGCGGCCACTAATCATCACGAGCGCGTCTGATAAAATAACCTGGCGGCTGGCACTTTTGCTAGCCGCCAGATTTTGTTAAACGGAGAAAAGCATGTTCAACCTTTTCCGGCCAAAGAAATCAGGCGACGGCCCCAGGCGACTCTGGCTCGACCTGGGCGACCTGGGCGACCTGGTGAACCCCGCCGGGCCGCACGAGCAGTGGCAGGATCATGGCCTGGGGCTTCTGCGCACCCTCTTGCATCAAAACGGCCTGACGACCGATCTGGCTTCCACCCGCGCCTGCAAAAGCTGGGACGAGGTTCGCAAAGTCGTCAGCGGCTACGACATGCTCATCATGAACGTGCGTAGTTACACCTTCCCGGTTGCTTACCGCTCGGCCAAAATTTTCAAAGAAGTGAATCCCAAAGGACTGGTGCTCACGGGCGGCATGCACGCCACCGTCGCCATTGATGAGATGATGGCCATCCCGGAGTTCGACAAGATTTGCCAGGGGCCGGGCGAGGAAGTCATCGTTGACCTGGTTCGCGATCCTGACTCCTTCCCGCGCATGATTCTGGGACGAGGATCAAAATCCATGGCCGACTGGCCGATGATAGACCGGACGCTGTGGCCCAAGCCCGCCTCGCGGCAATTGGCCCGGAAGTTTAAATGGCCGTTGGAGCCGGAGTGTGGCTGGGGGCCGGGGCCGGTCGTCACCCTGCTCACCAGCCGGGTGTGCCCGTGGCAGTGTGTGTTCTGCAACGAGAACTCCTACATCCCCAACATGGGCCGCCGCCCCGTTGAAATGGTGATTGACGAACTGAATTACCTCGACCGCAAATACGGCGTCGGCTCGCTCGTCATCCACGACTCGATGTTCTTCCAGAACCCGACCTGGTTGCAGGAATGGCTGGAGAAGTATCCACGCCAGGCCAACAAAGTGTGGCCCTACTGGGCCGCCGCCCGCGCCGACACCGTGCGCCAGTGGCCCGAGCTGTTCGAGGCGCTCGTCAAAGAGACGCGCTGGGACACGGTTTCCATCGGCTTCGAATCGGGCAGTGACCGGGTGCTGAAAATCCTCAACAAGGAATGCACCGAAGAGGACAATTACTTTACGATTGATCTGATGACCCGCATCGGCGACGAGATGGAGCGCGAGGGCAGGAAGCCGCCGGTGTTCTGGTCGAACATTATGCTCGGCATTCCCGGCGAAACGCGCGACGATGCCTTCAAGACGATGCGAATGGTGAAGTACACCAAGCGCATCATGCCCTCGATTGCTTTTTACGCCCCCTACCCCGGCTCGGCCCTGGGCCACCAACTCATCGCCGAAGGCCGGAGCCTGATGTCGAAGGAAAATTATCACCGCTACCCCGACGACGAAAAGGTGAAGGGCATTGACTACAAGTTTTACCGCGAATTGCTGGCCGGGAAGTTTGACGCCGAAGTCAGCAAAGGCCTGGCTCAAGTTCGCCAGGAGCGGCAGAACTACATGGGCGCGCTCACGAAAGCGTAATAGTCTGGTGGTCAAGTGGTCTGGTAGTCTGGTAGTCACTGACCATGAAACGACTACTCGACTAAGCGACTACCTGACCAAGCGGCTACAATGAGCAGTTTCAGCAACCCTCACTACATGTACCTCTTCGACATGAAGAACGGCAAGAAGAAGCTGGTCTACGGCCAGTCGCCGGAAGACGCGCTGGAGATTCTCAGCTACCGCCTGCCGCCGGAAGAGATGGAGCAGATCATCAAGGACAAGTACATCAAGATTCACCAGCGACAATTGCAGGAGCACGTTCATTTGCTGGGGTAGATTCTTTCGTCGGCAATTTGAGGAGAGCAGATTGAGTGGCCGAGGCCGTTCAATCTGCTCTTTTATTTCGTGAGCCGCCCTTGCCTCTCGTTCCTCTTACAGCTACAATCCAACCACACCCTTCACAACGGAGTTCCTCATGTCAAACGTCCATCCCTCCTCTCATCCTCTCGTTGCCCACAAACTTGCTCTGCTCCGCAGCGTTGAAACCAAACCCAAAAAGTTCCGCGAGCTGGTGCGCGAGCTGGCGATGCTATTGTGCTACGAAGCCACCACCGATCTCGAAACCGAAGCCATCGAAGTCACCACGCCGATGGGTCAGGCGCAGGGCCGCGAACTAAAAAAGGGCATCGGTCTGGTTCCGGTTCTGCGAGCCGGGCTGGGCATGGTCGAAGGCATCTGGGAGATGATGCCGGGCGCCGAGGTCTGGCACATCGGCCTCAAACGCGACGAGCGCACGCTTCAACCGATGCAATATTACGCCAACAAGCCCATCCAGCCGCGTGTACAAGTGTGTCTCATCCTCGACCCAATGCTGGCCACTGGCGGCTCGGCCTCGGCCACCTGCTCGCTCCTCAAAAGCTGGGGCGTGAGCCGCATCAAATACATCGGCCTCATCGCCGCGCCCGAAGGCATTGCCAAACTGCAAGGCGACCATCCCGACGTGCCAATCCACATCGGCGCAATTGACAGCCACCTGAACGAGATCGGCTACATCGTGCCCGGCCTGGGGGATGCCGGCGACCGACAGTTTGGGACGGGGTGAGAAAAACCCCAAATCCCAAAAACCAAACTCCAAAACTGATCACCACAGAGACACAGAGTCCACAGAGTTTCTCTGTGTTCTCCGCGTCTCTGTGGTGAATAATGATCTCAATTGACTCCGCTCCTCGCCTTTCTCACTTCTGCCATCCTCTCCGCTCTTGGCACTCTCCTTGCCATCCGCTTCGGCCACCGCTTCGGCCTGGTGGACATGCCCGGCGGGCGGCGCAAACATGGCGGCCCCGTCCCCCGCATTGGCGGGCTGGGCATCTTCGTTGGCTTCTTTGCGGCGGCGGCCTGGTTATACTTCTTCGCCCCGCTCAACGACGAGCATCGCCTGCCGCTCGGCGGCGTTCTTATCGGCACAGTCTTGGCCTTTGTCTTCGGTTTGGTTGACGATTGGAAAGAACTCCGCGCCGGGCCGCAGTTTGTTGCTCAGGTGGTCGTCGCCCTCATTGCCATTGCGGCCACCGTCTGGATTCAAGAGGTGACTCTGCCCGTCATTGGCTTCCAGCATTTTCCCCCGCTCATCACCTACCCGCTCACCATTTTGTGGATCACCGGCATGATGAACACGGTGAACTTTTTGGACGGGCTGGACGGGCTGGCCGCCGGGGTGGCCGCCATTGCTTCCCTGTTGTTCGCCATCCACATGAACAACCTCGGCCAAACCCGAATCGCCTTGTACGCCGTCGCCTTCGCCGGGGCCTGCCTCGGTTTCCTGCCCTTCAACTTTAGTCCGGCCCGAATCTTTCTGGGGAGTGCGGGGGCAATGGTCGTCGGCTACGGGCTGGCTACGCTTTCCATTTTGGCCCCGGCCCGGGTGGCCACTGCTTTGCTGGTCATGGCCGTGCCCATCGCCGACACCGCCTGGCAAATCGTCAACCGCTGGCGTAGTGGCCGCTCCCCTTTCAGCGGTGACCGGGGGCATTTGCATTTTCGTCTGGTGGATATGGGGTTTTCGCCGCGCTGGATCGTGGTGGCCTACTGGTCGTTCTGCGCCCTGTTCGGCGCGCTCTCACTTCTCGTCGAGTCGCGGCTCTCGAAACTGATTGCGTTTGTGGGGCTGATGGCAGTGGTGGGAGGGGTATTATTTGTGCTGGCTAGAACAGTGAACACTGAACAGTAAGCGGTGTTCACTGGCTACTGTTTACTACTCAGTAATTTATCTGCAACCCCGTCACCCGAACAATCGCCTTCTCAATCAACCACACAATGGGAATGATGATCAGGTTGACGCCGATAGTGATCGAGAAGGCGGTGGCGATCACGCCCACCCCGGCGGCCAGCGGCTCGCCCACGCTTTGCATCACCAGCGGGGCCGCGCCCACGTAATACAAAGCTATCCCGAGCAACGTCAGCATAATCGTCACCGGCAACCATGCTCGCCGGTCAGACTGTGACGGCATCATCGAATTACTAATCACAAATAACAGATACAACCAGATCAGCGAATCGGCGGATTGAAAACTCGCCAGCACGCCCTGCCCAATTCCAAGCACGTCGCCCGAAGCGATGGCTTTCCCCACCGGGCCGACGGCCAAACTCACTGAACCGATCAGCACCACCGCGATTGACCCGGCCAGCAAGGGCGCAACGCCGATGAGCGCCTCGCGCACGAAGTCCACTTTCTCAGTTTCGACGAATCCCAAACGCAACGTGCCGTCGGGCTGGCGGCGCGGCCAGAGGGAGATCCGCGCCGTGCGCACGCCCAGAACCCTGGCAATGATCCAATGGCTGCCTTCGTGTAAGGCCACACCCGGCAGAAAGATTGCGGAATAGAAAACGGTGGCTAAATCGTGATCGCGGGTGAGGAGGAGAAAGATGCCCTGCAGGTGGCGGTGAATCCAACGCTCCAGAAACAAAAGCGGCACGAGGGTGAGGAACAACCAGAACCAGGCGGCGAGGAGAGTCATGCAGATGCGCAAGTCAGGCGGGGCTTAATGTTATTTACTTGCTCCAGTCAAGATCTGCTTCTCCCGCTGCATGAAGATGCCATGCCGTGATCCCGGCTGATGAGACTCGGACAACTTTTCCCATGCGCCTGGCGACAGTATCAAACTCAGGATGTCGAAGCAAGCGACGAACAAACGCCGCAACTTCATGCTTCCTCACGTCGCAGAAAGGTGATGATTTCTTTGTCTTTCAATCCCTTGCGACCGACATCATACCCAATCTGGCGAACTGGAATCCGCCAGTCCAAAAGCAGTTGGCGCTGACTATCAAGGATGTTTTCATCCAGGATATTCACGCGGCGACTCGCTTCAAAATGTACTCAGACGCGGCGTATTCCTGGGAATGTTCGAGAAACGCCTGACTTGCCAGGCGAACAGCTTTGCGAGACTAAAATGCGTGTGCCGCGAAAAGTCGGCTTTCCATGACAAATCTCGGGGTCGGTGACGACGTACCGCCCGATGAATCTTGAGGCCGCTTTTTTATTTTTCTTCCTCACCGTTCTGGTTGTCATGGCTCGTCTCCTTGAACGCGATTATACCCTTTGAGCGCCCAGCCTCTCATATCGCACCAGCCCGCGAAATAGTCGTCAATTTCGTAGCGCCCGCACGAGTGCCACTTATTGGCTGAGACAAACTGCCGCCCGCAGTTCGGACACACTCAGAGCGGTTTTGCGTACTTCGCCTTGCTTGCTACAGGCGGGCCTTGTGAGCTTCGTGAGTCGGGCCGTTTCGGGTATATTGGCATATGCAATGCTGGAGTGAATTTGAGATGTGCTAACTCGAGGGTCAGTTCTGAAACGGCGGCAGAGGGATCGTTCTCCTCCGATTCTACCTCGCACAACTTGGGTGGCTTGACTGGCAGCGTATTACTACTCTGTTCCAGATGCATCACCAATGTTGACTTGCCCAATCCATATCTTTGCGGGCAAAAACCGGTACTCTGGATCAGAGATGTAGGCACGATCAAACTTGATGATATCAATCCTCGCCTTGTTTTGGATATTGGCCGAAGCCGCTGAAGCCCAGCGTTGATAAATATCCTTGCTTTCATCGTCTGGCCCAGGCAACACGACTCCTAAGTTCCGTTTTACGCTTGTTTGGATTTCTATAATCGCGAGAAAGCATCGCAAATCTGGTGGTTCCTTCAACAGTGCAATTACGTTCCTAGCTGGAGTATTTTCAAGGAGAAGCAAGCTTTTAGCCGAGTCAGTTTCATATTCTGGATGAGCGATTTGTTCGCGAATCGGTTGTAGGTTCTGGTAAAGGACATATCCATACCCGAAGTAACTGAAGGCCAGTAGATACGCCATTCGGAGCGCAGCGACTCTGCTGGGAAGTTCCTTGTAGCCAAGATTACCCTTTATGGAGAACTGAGAAACCCCTGACTCGAGCTCGCGGACAGCCGCCTCGAGAAGTTTAGGATTGGAGATCTTAGGTATCCCAATGATTTGGATACTCGGATTCTGCTGATTCGAGAGGAAGTAGTTCGCGCCAAACTCTCCTTGGCCAAGGCTCACCCTTACCTCCAAAGGCTTGTCGCTCTTGCCCGTCAGAATATCCTCTATTCTGAATCTCTGAATGAGATGAGCATCCAATTGCGAGCCATCTCCGGAATTACACTTCGAACAGGTGAGGGTTACAAGCCGGCCTCCTACTTCCGAGGGGATGATATGCTCCAACGTAAGCTCTTTTGACTCAATCGCGTCCTTAGGGAACAACGTTAAGCAAAGAGGGCACAGAAATTTATTCGTGTAATGCGGAAAATACTGACTAAGGTTCGCCGCATAATTGTCAAAGAGTTGACCGGCAACAATCAATCTATCCATCGACATTGCATCATGGTTGCATCGTATTCATGAATGCCGCTCAACACCGTGTAGCCGCAAACTTCCTACTTACATCACTCACCTTACGCAGCCAAGCAGACGGGGTTGAGTTCGCGCAACTTGGCGTAAGCGGCTTGAATGGCTTGCAAATAGAGCTTGGCTTTGAGGGCAAAATGGTTGAGTTGGGTGTCGCCTTTGAGCAGTTCAAGTTTGATAT
>JACPWC010000039.1 GCA_016197225.1 Chloroflexota bacterium | reverse complement strand
TAAATTTCCGCGAGGATACCGCAGCTAGGAGAGACTCACTGCCAGCGGATCAGCTTGCCGAGGCCGAGCCGATCAGCTTGCCGAGGCGGGGGCGATCAGCTTGCCGAGGCCGACCCGATCAGTATAGCCCGAGGGGTGACAAACCCCGAGGTCGGCATCCACAAATTGTAATTGTATAGTGGCAGTAACGACCTCAGAGAAGCTGAACGCCAGTTTATCGGCCACCTGGTTTTCAGGAAAAAATGGAGTCGGTGTGGCTTCTGAGCCTGGAGGCAGTTCTTCAGTTGGAAGCAAGGTTGTCCTTACCTGCTTCAAAACAAATTCCACTTCTCCGGGTTTGAAGAAGACGCTCTGGCCGTTATCCTGCGCCATAAAGTTTATGCCCTCATCTGCTTGCCCGACGTTAGGAATAAAATCAGTAGACAATTGGCTCATTATTTCTGCAATGGAATATGGCTCAGGAGCGGGTGTTGTTGCTATAGGTATAGCAGTTGCCACAGGCAGAGCGTCTTCAGGCCCAGGCGTTGCTTCAATCACGGGAGTCTCTGGCGTCTCTATATCATCTAGTGGAGTTTCAACGAAGGGCGTTATGGTTGACTCTGAGGACAGAGCTATACCGCTTGCAGAAGCCAGCAACAGAAACAAGGTCACAACAAAAAGCGCATAAAATCGGGAACTGAGGGAAGCGTGTGACGAGTGATTCATGTTTACCTCCACGCAGCAGTGAGTTAAGTTGGTGGCGAATCAAAAGGCTTCAATGCCAAAATTGCTGTTGTTTGTTGCGGTCTGCTAGCTCTTCCTATTTTATCTCAAATACAGCCCGGCCAGTTCCTTCAGCCGATTTTGAATCTGCCCGGTGAGTTGGCCGGGCAGGAAGCGCCAGCCCCAGTTGCCCGACGGCCGGCCCGGCAGGTTCATGCGAGCCTCGGTTCCCAGATTCAACACGTCCTGCAAGGGCGCTACGGCCATGTCGGCCACCGACAAGAAGGCCAGCCGGATGAAATCCCAGGCGATGTCCTGGCCGTCGCGGCCCAGGTAACGGCGGGCCAGGTCGCGCTCACCCTCGGTAGAAGAAGTTTCGTACCAGCCGCGAGTGGTGTCGTTGTCGTGTGTGCCGCTGTAGACCACACAGTTGCGCGGATAGTTGTGCGGCAGGAAGAGGTCGGTTGCGTCGGCTGAGAAGGCGAACTGCAAGACCTTCATGCCCGGCAAATCGAACTGGTCGCGCAGGGCCGTCATCTCCGGCGTCACCACGCCCAGGTCTTCGGCAATGATGGGAAGGTCGCCCAAAGCATTCTTGAGGGTGACGAAGAAATCAGCGCCGGGGCCTTTCACCCAGCGCCCCACTTCAGCCGTCGGCATCCCCGCCGGAATCTCCCAATAGGCCTCAAAGCCCCGGAAGTGATCGAGCCGCACAATGTCCACAAAGGTCAGCGTTGCCCGGAAGCGTTCGATCCACCAGGCATAATTGGTTTGCTTCGACACGTCCCAACGATATAGCGGGTTGCCCCACAACTGGCCGGTGGCGCTGAAATAGTCCGGCGGCACGCCGGCCACCACCGTGCTCTTGCCCGCCTCGTCGAGATAAAACAGTTCGGGGTGCGCCCACACGTCGGCGCTGTCGTAGGCCACAAAGATCGGAATGTCGCCGATGATTTTGATCCCGGCCCGGTTGGCATAAGCCTTGACGGCCAGCCATTGACGGAAGAAGAGGAATTGGCGCAAGCGTTGCGACTCGACAGCCTCGGCCAGCGACTCACGGGCCGCCGCCAGCGCGCGCGGCTGGCGTGATACTAAGTCTGGCGTCCATGTGCTCCAAACCGCGCCGTTCTGCGATTCCTTCAGCGCCATGAACAGGGCGAAATCGTCGAGCCAACTCGCCTGCGCCCGGCAGAAGGCCTCAAACTCTGGAAGAAGTTGCCGACCCGCCCCAGCCCTGAAGTTTTGATAAGCTGTCTCGAGCAGTTTGAGCTTGAACTCGATCACCGGGCCGAAGTCTACAGCCTGAGCCGGAAACTTCGGCGTCGCTTTGAGATCACTTTCGCTCAGCAGGCCGTCTTCGACAAGCTTCTCCGGACTCATGAGATAGGGATTGCCGGCGAAAGCCGAGAAGCACTGGTAGGGCGAATCGCCGTAGCCGGTTGGGCCGAGCGGCAAAATTTGCCACAGCTTTTGCCCGGCCCCGGCCAGAAAATCAACCCAGCGATAAGCCTCAGCCCCCAGATCGCCAATGCCAAAACGGCCAGGGAACGAGGTGGGATGTAAGAGAATGCCTGAAGCGCGAGGGAAAGACATACGATTTGGAATTTGGAATTTGAGATTTTGATTACGTCCGCTGGATCACTTTGCCTTTGCCGACCACTTTGCGAGTGAAGTAAGACGCGCCAACATCGGTGCCGATGACGGCCCCCCGCCCGATCTTGACTCCGTTGGGAATCTGGGCGCTCTTGCCGATGGTGGTAATGCCAAGATCGGTTGCTTTGGGATCGATCTGCCCGATGCGGCAGTTGTGGCCGATGGACACCCTCTTGTCAATGATGGCCCGCTCAACTCTGGCCCCGGCTTCAATGTACGAATCGGTGAAAATGATGGAGTCGCGCACTACGGCTTTCGGGCCAATGTATACGCCCGGCGAGAGCACACTGCGCTCCACCCGCGCCCCGGCGGCGATGATCGAGCCGTCGGTGATCAAACTGTCGCGGACGAGCGCGCCTTTCTGGATCAGCACCGGCGGGCGCTCCTCGGATCGGGTGTGGATGATCCACGAACGGTCATTCAAATCCAGCTTCGGCGGGAACTGAAGCAAGTCCATGTGGGCCTGCCAGTAGGACTCAATCGTCCCCACGTCCACCCAGTAGCCGCTGTAGGGATAGGCAAAAAGCCGCAAGCCGTCTTTGAGCATGCGCGGAATGATGTCCTTGCCAAAGTCGTGCGACGACTCTTTGCGCTTGGAATCTTCAAGCAAATACTTGTCCAGCACTCGCAAGTTGAAGACGTAAATACCCATCGAGGCCAGCGTCCCCGGCGGCTCTTTGGGTTTTTCCGCAAAGGCGTTGACCCGATAATCATCGTCGGCGGCCAGAACGCCAAAGCGGGAAGCCTCTTCCAGGGAAACACGCAGGGTGGCAATGGTCAGATCGGCCTGCTTGCTGTTATGAAACGCCAGCAAGGGATCGTAGTCCATCTGATAAATATGGTCGCCCGACAGGATCAGCACGTTGTCGGGGTTGCCGTTTTTGACGAACAGGAAGTTTTGTTGCACGGCGTCGGCGGTGCCGCTGTACCAGTCGGCGTCCCAGCGAGCCTTGTAGGGTTGAAAAAAGCGGATGCCGCCGGTGAAGGCGCGGTCGAGGTCCCAGGGGTGGCCGGCCCCGATGTGTTCCACCAGCGAGTGCGGGCGGTATTGGGTCATCATCATAACGTCGAACAGCCCGGAGTTGACGCAATTACTCAGCGCAAAATCAATGATGCGGTACTTGCCGGCAAACGGCACGGAAGGCTTACTGCGTTTTTGCGTCAGCACGCCCAGCCGCGAGCCTTCGCCGCCGGCCAGAATAATGGCCCGAGTTTTCATAGTCAATTGAAACGCGGCGCATCAAACGGCAATCTCTGTCGTTTGACGTTTGACGTTTCAACCTGCCCCTCTTAAAGTATGCCGGCTTCCTTAGAAATTCAGAAATTGTAAGATGAATTGCCAATTCGCCCTACAGAAATCGGCCAAAACTCGATTTATCAAATTCTACTGAGTGGATAAGATCATCCCTGTTCGCGGCGAAAGCCGGAGGTTGGTGACAAAATGATTCTCGACCACGAACTTCTTGCCGCTCAACAAATCGCGCGCCCAGGCGCCGCTGGGCCAGCCGGAGTGCGTGGCCGGGATATTGCGAATCACCGTTCCATCCGAGTTGTTGAAGACGACGATCAGCGCATCGCGTTCATGTTGATCGTGCTTGCGCAGAAAAGCGTACAGCCCGTCGCGGTCGTGGTGATAAAGCGGGCGGTGCTCGCCGCGCCGCAGGGCCGGGTGGGCTTTGCGAATGGCAACCAGTGACTTCACGAAGCCGTGCAGGTCGGCGTTCCAGGACGCCTCATCCCAGGTGAAGGCCCGGCGGCAGTCCGGGTCCTTGCCGCCGGTCAGCCCGATCTCGTCGCCGTAATAAATGGAGGGCGCGCCCACGTAAGTTAACTGAAAAAGCAGAGCCAGCTTCATCCGGGCCAGGTCGCCGCCGCACATCATCAGCGTGCGCTCGGTGTCGTGTGAGCCAAGCGGGTTGAACTGGGCATAAATGTGTTCGCGGGGATAAACCGTAAGCAAATGCTCTACCGTGTTGCTAAACTGCGAAACGCTAAGGCTGTTCCGGCCAAAGAAATCAATGGCCGCCGTGCGGAACGGGTAATTCATCAAGCCGTCGAAACTGCGTTCCCCGACCCAGCGCGGGTTCACGTCCCAGATTTCGCCCAGGGTGTAAGCGTGCGGGTTGATGGACTTTACCACCGACCGGAACTCGGCCCAGAAGTCGTCGTCGTCAATCTCGTTCGGCACGTCCATCCGCCAGCCGTCGGCTCCCTGCTCGATCCAGTAGCGGGCCGCGTCGAGCAGATACTTCCGCACCTGAGGCTCGCCGATGTTGAACTTGGGCAGGCTCTTGTTCTGCCACCAGCACTCGTAGTTGGGCGGCGGCTCGTCGCCAAAGGCATTGAGCGGAAAGCCTTTGATGTGAAACCACTTCAAATAAGGCGAAGCGGCCTCGTTTTCCAAAACATCATGAAAGGCAAAGAAGCCCCGCCCGCAGTGATTGAACACCCCGTCAAGTATCACCCGGATGCCCAGCCCGTGCGCCAGCTTGAGCAGGCGCTTGAAGGTGCTCAGGTCGCCCAACTTGGGATCAATTTTAAAGTAGTCGTAAGTGTCGTAGCGGTGATTCGAAGCCGCCTGAAAGACGGGGTTAAAGTAAATAGCGTTGACGCCCAGGTCGTGCAGGTAATCGAGCTTCTGGATCACGCCTTCCAGGTCGCCGCCCTGAAAGCCGCGCAGTTGAGGCGGCGTCCCCCACGGTTGAATGTTGAAAGGATCGTTCGCCGGGTCGCCGTTGGCAAACCGGTCCGGAAAAATCTGGTAGAAGATTGCGTCCTGTACCCAGTCAGGAACTGACATCCGGCGTCTCTACATTTGCCACAAAGCCACCAGGGCACAAAGACACCAAGAACAGCTTAGTGTCTTCGCGTCTTCGTGACTTCGTGTTAGATTATTTTCTGCCCAACTTCAATTCAAACTTCTGCTCGGAGCGCGGCGAGAGTGTGAAGTCGTACGTCAGGCCAATCGTCAGCGCGCAAAAGTCTTCGCGCCGCTCCAGGCTTTGCCAGGCCCGCGACGAGTTGAGGACGATGGACGCGCCGGTGCGAGTGTTGGTCACGCCGGGCGCTTCGCCGTCCAGGAAAGCCAGCGCGCCGCGCCCGCCGCGAATCACTTCGGCATAATCCGGGCAAAGCTCGTTCGTCACGCGCAGGCGCACGCTTCGCTCGCGCGTGTCGTGGTTGCGCACGGTGTAAGCCGCCGCCACTTTGCCGTGAGCAAAACGCAGTGACTTCTCAATCGTCAACTCATCCGACAGATAACGAATAAAGGCGACACCGTTCTTCTCCAGCCGCGAGTCCAGCCACTCGTGAGGCGGCTCTTCCTGATTGCCCGAATCGACGATGATGTGATCCGAGAAGCCGCGAGTCTGGCCGAAAAGCGGCATGAAGGACTCGCCCTCTGGCTTCGGGGCAACCGCCACTTGCATGGGCAACGGTTCGCCCTCCCAGACCCAATCCGGCAAGAAGCGGCCCAGCCGCGTGGGCGGCGTCTCTTCAATCTGCTCCGCTGAGTCTTGCGGCGCAAACGAGTCGGGCAACCACGGCTTACGTCGCGGCTCCACCACCGGGTAATGCCCATCGCCCTCGTAAGCCGCTTGAATCACTGGCAGTTGATTGCCCACAAATTGCTGGCCGGTCGTCAGGTCGAACCAGTACAACAGCCGCCCACCGTAAGCCGAAGTGATCATCAACTGTTTGCCGTCGCAGACCAGCACCTCGTCGGAGCCGTCGCCGTTGCAATCGTCAATCAATACATTCTCAGAAGGCGCTTCGGCCAGCTTGGCGGCCAGCGCCACCGCCACCGCCGTGCGCGCGTTCTCCCAGCCGCGATCGTTCAGCCCGCCCACGCCAATGCAACCGAACTCGTATTGATGGGCGCAGAAGGCGTATAACGCCGCCCGGCGCAGGGCTTGCGAGGCCGGGGTGACCTCGTTCAACGCCAGAAGTTTGGCCCGGATGATCGAGTATGTTTGGCGGAAGTGGGCCAGCTTGGGCGAGCGGCGGTTGAAGTCGAGCCAGTCGGTATAGCCGTCTTCGTGGTAAGGCGCGCCTTTTTTGGCCAGTGAGGCATTCATCCAGGCCGCGCTGCCGTCCGGGATCGGCGTGAGGTCGGCTTTGGGTCGCGGCGCTTCGGAGAGTTTGATCAGCTTCACCTCAGGCTCGGCTTCGAGGGCGGTCAACAAGCGATCCAGGTGCGCCCAGGTTTGATTCGGAGTCAGACCGGCCTCCCAGCCCCACAAGCCCATCGCTTCGGCGTCTTCGGCGTAAGCGGCGCACATCGTCGCCGACTCGGGTTTAGCCGCCAGCCCGCGCAAATAACGAATAACCTGATCGTTCCTTCCGAACCAGGCGCCGAGGTTGAATTTGTGTTTGAGCCTTTCATCATCGGTGACGACCGTCAACGCTTTGGACTCGGCGTGGGTAGTGAAGACGAACGAGTCGGTTGCCCCGGCCTCACGAAGGATGTGATCCTCAACCAACGTGCAACGATAGCCGCCGTCGGCGATGACAGGCACGAGCGATTGCCGCCAGCATCGCTCCGCATTCCAGAACGCCGTCGGTTCGACGCCAAACGTGTCTTTGAGCGTCGCCCGGTGAAGCGCGATCTGCTGGGCGTTGTCCCAATCGTCGCTGGCGTAGGGGATGTTTTGGGCATAGGTAGAACCAAGCAACTCAAACTGGCCGGCGGCCAAACCGTCGCGAATCAGATCGAGCGGCGACGAGTCCAGCCATTTGAGAGCGTCAATCAATGTCCCCGAAATATGAATGTTGAACTTGAGAGTCGGGTGCGAGCGCAGGACGTTGAGCAGGCCGCGATAGCAGGCGCGGCTGGCGAGGGCGGCATATTCATTGAAATGTTGGTTGAAGTGAAAGAGAAGCGCGACCGACAGAGGCATGGCGGCATTATACGCGAGAAACGATTGATTTCAAGCGCGGCTATAATTCGAGAACGGCCTGTTGTTACCAGGCCGTAATATCGGATTACCAAATTGTCACTGCATCTGGCAAAGGCCGTAATCTTGAGGAAGTAGTTTTATAGCGATGTGAACGAACAGAACTCCTAAAGAAACTTTTCGATCAGGGAGAAACAATGTCTCAGGCCAACAACTCTTCTTCAAAGGATCGCCGCCAATCTGCTCTCCTGCGCCTCATCATCTGGCTTGGCCGAATCGCTCGCGGCGGGATCGAACTCTTAGCTTTTGGCGTATTCTTGATCGCAATCATGTTGGGAATCTGGATCGCAATCGCCGCGCTCCCCGGCAGTCCGGTGCCATCTGTCTCTGAAGTCAAGCAAGCCGCAGTTAGCGCTCAGTTGCTTTGGCGCGTACACGACGAACTTCTCAGCAAAACACCTCGCGGGCGGCACTACATTGATATGTTTTACACCCACGTCGGCGAGATCAACGCTTTGCTAGACGCAGACTCACAATTGTTAGCGGAAGCCGAAGCCGCTATCGTGCTTTGGCAACCTAACATGCAAGCATTAGTGGACGGGCGCGGCAGTGAGGCGGTGATCACTGCCGAACAGGTGCAAGCGTTGGAGACGTTTCTCGGTCATATGTATACGCCTGCCGGCTCGGAATTGCGAGCGGCTATTGATCGCGAACGGGAGGCCTTATCGCCGCTGGCGCAGTTTGTCGGCCTGACAATGGTTGAAGCATGGGCAAGGCTCAACCCACCGGACTCTCTCACTCCCATGCCGTTGCCAACCCTTATCCCTGTCGCCGACCCGCCAGCGGAGACTTTGACATTGCCCTTCAATACTCTGTCTGTCATGACGACGAGAGGTTACGGCGACTCGGTAGTCATCGAAGTGTCTGGCGTCGGGCAAACGGCGGGAACAGATTACAACGACGCCTTCTATCTTTTTACTAATCTCGGCAATGGCTATATCAGATCAGACTATCTTGCTTCATTTCGTATCAACGGCTTGGAAATGGCCCCGCCGCCGACATATCGCGATGATCACCTCTATCGTTTCACATTCTCTTTGGGAGCAACACCCTATCTCATCACTTTCAGCAACTCTGACGGAGTCCTGGGAGATAATAGCGGGCAATACGCCATTCGCTTGTGGCCCGCCACGCCAGGCACGCCAACACCAGACTCGAATGCTACCCCCGGCTTTGACGGCAGGTAAGTAAAGCATGAGCGAATATGATCTAACCCGCTGGCGCTTGCTTCACACCAACCCGACCGACGGGCCGATGAATATGGCGATTGACGAATCGATTCTGCTCGGCGTGGCCGAGGGCACGTCGCCCCCTACCCTGCGCTTCTTCGCCTGGACGCCACCGTGCCTCTCGCTCGGCTACGCTCAACCTTTGGCCGACGTTGATCACGAACGACTCGTGGCGCGCGGCTACGACCTGGTGCGCCGCCCGACCGGCGGCAAAGCCATCTTGCACACCGACGAGTTGACCTACTCGGTCATCACCCCGCAGACCGACCCGCGTGTGGCGGGCGGCATCGTGGAAAGCTACCGGCGGTTGAGCGCAGGACTGGTGCGTGGGTTGGAATTGATGGACTTGATCGCCCGAAACGATGCAGTCTATTCCACCACAGAGACCACAGAGAGCACGGAGAAAAACTCTGTGGACTCCGTGCTCTCTGTGGTGAAGAAAGTCGAGAACCCGGTTTGTTTTGAGACGCCGTCGAACTACGAGATCACCATCATTGGCAAGAAGTTGATCGGGAGCGCCCAGGCCCGCAAGCAGGGCGTGGTGTTACAACACGGCACCCTGCCCCTCACCGGCGACATCACTCGCATTTGCGATGCGCTGGCCTTTGCAAACGAAGCCGAACGCGAGAGAGCCAAAGAGCGGGTGCGCGCCCGCGCCATTACGCTTGAACTGGCCTTAGGCGTGGTTGTCTCGTGGGAACAGGCGGCTAACGCAATGAAGCACGGCTTCCGCGAGGCGTTGAAGTTGGAGTTTGAGAGCGGGATGTTGAGCGCGGGGGAGATGGAGAGGGCGAGGGAGTTGAGGGAGAGGAAGTATCGGGGTGTTCAGTAGTGGTTGATGGTTGGGCCGTTAAGTTGGGCAATGTAAGGGATTGTTGGACGCTCTAATCCGCCCGTCAACCTTCTTCTAACGATTGCCTGGCCACTGCCGGGAAGCTTCCACCGCAGGAACAAAGGTGAAGTGTGAACCAGGGTCGTTAGCGGATTAGAGCGACACCCCTTCTTTCACCTCAAGCACGCCGGTTTGCCAGGCCGTGTGATTCTCGACGGCGATGGCGTAGGCAAACACTTTTTCGACGGGTTGGTTGATGGTGATGCTGGAAGATACGGTTGCCATGGGGTCTCCTTGTGGGAGCAAATATACCCCGACCAACGTATCTCTAGACAATTCGATTCCACGACCCCGCACCATTAGCAATTGGAAAACTTCGGAAACGTTTTGCAAAGTGCGCGAGCACAACTTCTTCTAATGCCTTAGCGGAGAATCCTTGCCATGTTCTGATAAGCGCGAAGCGACAGCCAAACACTGCTGCGTATTCATATCTTGGGTAGTATAGGGGCAACTTTCTATCCGACTTGGCTTCCAGCGAATATTTGCGATGTGTCAACAGCCGCTTTTGGAGATTAGATGCTTGGCCAACATAGAATACTGGTGAACTGCCGTTTGGATACAGAAATTTGGTTCCTGAAGCAGCCAGCAAAACATACGCGCCAGGCTGTGTTGGAACTTGCGCCATATCGGCTGTCCACAAGTTGTATGTTGGGCTTAGATCAAAGTCATTGAGGAAATATAACACTTTCACGAGAGACTTGCTCCATTCATGTTGGCGTTTCGGCCTACAGGCGATGTTTGTTGTAAAGGTTTCAATAGCGCCGCCGGGTCAGAGGCGTCCCGCCCGGCCAGCACCGATTGGCATTAGACCGCTCGACGCGGTCTAACGCCAAAATATTCGCCAGCCGTTCCTTATTTACCTCTTCGCCCTCTTCGCCTTTGCTTTAGCCTTTGCCTTCGGCTTTACCTTCGCTTTAGCTTTCGGCTTTGCCGCCGGCTTCGCTTCCTTCTTCACAAAAATGCTCAACGGCAAATAGGCCGAGACGATCCAGTTCGGCGCGTCCACGATCTCGCTGATCTTCAAGTCCACCGCCGCGCCGCACAGGCAGTAGGCCTGCTCGCGGGTCATGTTGTGCTCCGACGACAGGTGATCAATCATGTAGCGGATCGCCTGCTGGGCGTCCTTGAACAGGTCGGGGCCGTGGGCGGTGGCGACGAAGTAGCCGCCTTCGTCCGTCACCGTGAGCTTCTTGCCCGGCGGGGTGATGAAGCGCAGTTCGGGGATGTTCGCGCCCTTCATCAGGTGGAAGCGCAGAGTCACCGTCATCGGCGTCTCGATTCCGGTTCCGTTCACTTCGCCGTCGCCCTGGGCCGAGTGGCAGTCGGCGCACGAGAACAGCGCGCCCGGAGTCAGCACCGGGAACAGCACCCGCGAGCCGGGCGTGAGGTGACGGATGTCAATGTTGCCGCCGTTCTCGCGCGGCGGGATGGTGTTCACCCGCCCCGCTTCCCTCGGCCCCACGCCCATCACCCCGCAAAACGGTTCGTAGGGAATGATGATGTCGTCGCGGAAGATACAGCGATTGCCCGTGAGTTTGTAATGGTGCAAATATGGATTGGGGAAATCGTCGGGCAAGAGGCCAAAGCCGGGGATGACCGAATTCCATCCCCACCCTTTGTGTTTGATGCTGATCACTTCCACCCCAAGACCGTCGCCCGGTTCCGCGCCTTCCACGTACACCGGCCCGGTGAGGGGGTGGATCACGCCGAAGTCGAGATGGGCGACCGCCTCGTGCGAGGATTGCGGCGTGACCTGCTTCGCCGAGGCTTCGAGCGTCTCGAACACCACCGTGTCGCCCGGCTTGATGCGGACGCGCGGCGGATACGAGTTGTCCCAGAACGCATGAGGCTGGGTGTCGTCGAGATGATGTTTGGCCATGAGAGTTCTCCTTTTAGAGGATGAGAATTGGAGATTAGAGATTGGAGAATTCTCTAATTCTCCAATCTCTAACTTTGCCGGCTATGCCGGATACGCGGGTCAACCAGGCCCTGAACCACATCAATGAGAATGCCGCTTGCCACCACCATCACCGCTGTGAAGATCACCGTCCCCAGAATCAACGGCACGTCCACCGTCTCAATCGCTTCAACCGCCATCCGCCCTACCCCCGGCCAGTTGAAGACGCGCTCGACTAGCACGACCCCGCCGATGAACCACGGGATGTCCATGCCAGCCATGGTGATGATGGGGTTGAGGGCATTCGGCAAGACGTGGCGGACGACGACGCCGAACAGCGAGCGGCCCTTAGCTCGCGCGGTGCGGACGTAATCGGTCGAGAGGATGTCGAGCGTGCTGGAGCGCATCATGCGGGCGTACCAGGCCGCTCCGCCCAGCCCGGCGGTGAGGGCGGGAAGCACGATGCTGGTGGCTTCGTCGGCCCCGCCAAGCGGCAGAATGGGCAGGCGGAAGCCGAACCAGTAGAGCAGAAGCAAGCCCAACCAGAACGGCGGCGCGGAGATGCCGACCAGGGCGATGAACATCCCGGCCCGATCCGCCCACTTCCCCCGAGCCACCGCCGAGGCGATCCCCACCGGCAGGCCGATCAGCAACTCGACGAAGATTCCGGCGAGGGTGAGGGCCAGGGTGTAAGGCATGCGGCTGAGGATCAATTCGGTGACGGCGATCTGCTTGCGATACGAGAAGCCGAGGTCGCCGCGAACAGCATGAGTGATATAGGTCCAGTATTGCACTACCAGCGATTGATCGAGTCCCAGTTCGTGACGGATGCGCGCAACCGTCTCGACAGTCGCACTCGGCCCGGCATACATGCGCGCCGGGTCAGCAGGCAGAAGGTAGATCAGCACAAAGGTGATGATCGAAACTCCGAGCAGGACGGGCAGAGTCTGAACGATGCGGCGGGCGAGAAAAGTCCACATAAACAAAAGGTGGCTCTACCAGATTGAGTGTGAAAACCCTTAACGCAAAGACGCAAGGGCGCAAAGCCGCTAAGAAATAAACGGGTTTTTCTTTGCGCCCTGGCAACTTTGCGGCTTTGCGTTAAAAAATCCCGTTAAACCCAGAAGAGCCCAAAATCTCAAATTCCAAAACCAGGCACAGCCCGCGAAGGGCGCGCGAAATCCCAAGTTAGGCGCGGCCTCGTTGAGTCGGGTCGAGGGCGTCGCGCAAGCCGTCGCCCAGCAGGTTGAAGGCGAAGACGGTGATCATGATGGCCAGGCCGGGGAAGATCACCATCCACGGCGCGGTGCGGTAGTACGACTGGCCTTGCTGGATCATCCCGCCCCAACTCGGAGTCGGCGGCTGAACCCCGATGCCAAGATAGCTCAGGCTGGCTTCGAGCATGACGTTGGTGGCAATGCCCAGCGTCCCCCAGACGATGATGGTGGGCACGAGTTGCGGCAGGATGTGGCGAAAGAGGGTGGCCCGGCGGCTGGAGCCGAGGGCGCGCGAGGCGGTGACAAAGTCGCGGTCGCGCAGGGCCAGCACTTGCCCGTAGACCACGCGTGCGATCCACGTCCAGTACACCAGCCCGATCACGACGATGATGATCCACAGGCTCGGTTTGAGGATCGCCACCAGGGCCATCGCCAACAACAGAGTCGGGAATGCCATCATGATGTCGGTGAAGCGCATGAGCAGGATTTCTATCCAGCCGCCGAAGTATCCGGCGACCGAGCCGATCCCCAGGCCGAGGGCGACGGCTAGGGTGTTCGCCAACACGCCAACCAGCAAGCTGACTTGCGCGCCATAAAGGATTCGGCTGAGCAAGTCGCGCCCGTTCGAGTCGGTGCCGAACAAGTAGCGGGTACTCCCCTCCGTGAGCAAAGTGCTGGGCATGGGCTGGCCGCCCGGCGTCAGCCCGTCGCGAAATTGTTCGGTGGGATCGTGCGGGGCGAGGAGCGGCGCGAGGAGTCCGACGAGGGCGATCAATATCACCAACACTGCGCCCAACATCGCCGCCCGGTCGCGTCGCAAGCGCCGCCAGATAACGGCGAAGTAGCCGGCCTCACTCGCTGCCGGGGCCAGCCCTTCTTGCGCCAATGTCACAATTTCTGGAGATTTGACTTGATCCGACTCAGATTGGGTAACAGCCATTGCTCATCTCTCCCCCTCTCCTGAAATGCGCTTTCCATTTCAGGAGAGGGGGCCGGGGGGTGAGGGTCTATTTAGACAACCACATCGTTTCGTAACTGAACAAATGCTCCGGGTGAGTCAGCGTCGGCTGACCGTGGAGTTTATCCGAGTGAGCGACGGTGTATTGGCCGTTGATCACCGGAACCCAGACCGCGTCGTCCATCAGCGTCTTGAACAAATCCTTGTAAGCCGCCATGCGTCCCTCGCGGTCAGTCATGCTCAGCAATTCCTTACTCCTGGCGTGAACTGTCTCGTTGCAATAGCGCGACCAGTTCCAGCCGCCGGCCACGTTCGAGTCGCAACCCAGGATCGGGCTGTAGAAATCGTCGGGGTCGGGGTAGTCCTGAGTCCAGGCCAGGCCGCCCGACCACACCAGCGGCGTCTTGCCGTTGCCGGCGTCGTCAATCACGTTCGGCGCGGCCAGGGTGTTGATGGTGAGCTTGATGCCGACTTTATCGAGGTCTTGCTGGAACGACTCGCACAGCTTGGGTTGCGGGTCCACCGAGATGCACTCAATGCTCGTCTCAAAGCCGTCTGCGAAACCGGCCTCGGTTAACAAGGCCTTGGCCTTGTCGGGGTTGTAGTCGTAGCCGGTGTACGAGGCATCATAGCCCGGCATGAGCGGTGGCAAAACCTGATTGGCAACCGTAGCGCGGCCATTGAGCAATTGGACGATACGCTGTTTGTCAATGGCGTAATTGAGGGCCTGCCGCACTTTCACGTTATCGAACGGGGCAACCGTCGTGTTGATGGCGATATAGGTGGTGTTGACCGTCGCCTCAACTTCGATCCGATCCGTCCAGGCCGGATCGGCAGAGATTCGGGTCCAGTCCGCGCCGGGCGGCGGGTCGCCCATCAACTGGATTTCGCCCTTCTCCAACCGAAGGAGGGCCACGTCGGGTTCAACGCCGACTTCGATAGTCACTTTATCGAGGAAGGGCCGCCCTTCAAAAAAGTAATTCGGGTTGCGGTCAAAGGTAAGGAACTGGCCGGCTTTCCATTCCTTCAACACAAACGGCCCGGTGCCCACCGGCGCATGGCCGAAATTCTCTCCGGCCTTTTCCACTTCTTCTTTCGGCACGATGAAAGCGAAGTTGAGGGCCATCTTGTTGAGGAAAGTCACGTCCGGCGCGGTAAGGGTGAACTGGACGGTAGACGGGTCAACCGCCTGGATGCCCTCGACAGAAGTTGCACTGCCGTCAATAAACTCCTGCGCGCCCTTGATGCCCACGAAGAAACCCGCGCCGGGGCTGCCCGTCTTCGGGTCGAGGACTCGAGTCATCGTATAAACGATGTCGTCGGCATTAAGTTCGCGGCCATTGCTAAACTTGACGCCCTGGCGGAGTTTGAAGGTGTAGGTCAGGCCGTCGGCGCTCACCTCGGGCAGGGCTTCGGCGATGCGCGGCTGGATGGTCGTGCCGCTGTCGTAGTCGAGCAGGCCGTCGAACACCAGCTTGATGGCCGGCCAGTTCGTCCAGTCGTAACCGATGGCCGGGTCGAGCGTTGCGAGATCATCTTTGTAGACAATGATGATCTCGCCGCCCTTTTCAGGGCCGCCGCCCGTTGCCGGTTGGGTGGCGGCGGGCGCGGCGCTAGGTGTTGGGCCGCCGCCGCAGGCCGCCAGGGCGGTGGTGATCACGATGAATAGACTGAGAACAGCTTTCTTGCTCATCGGTGTTTTCTCCTCCTGGGTCACCCCCCGCTGTCACCCCATCGCCGGTTTGAAATGCTACCCAAAACAATACGTCTTGTGGCGGCGATGGGAGGATGTAAGAGGGGTAAACTTGAACGTTGGATTAAGTGAGATGACAACGTGTTTGCTCCCGGCGGCCTCCTTTCGTTTGTGGCGCGGCGAAGTTCGCCGCGCGTTGTTTCAGTTGGCGGTGAAGATGTTCTCTATTTCTTCTTCCGTTTTGCCACTGCTCTACCCAAATTCTCCTTTACCCTGAACCTCACAATTTTGCTTATCAGGGCGAAAGGAATTGGTTTGTCTAATGGAAATCTCACCGAACTCTTTCCGGCTCTATAAACAGATAGCTCATTTCTGAATTTCTCATTTCCTGCTGGCGCAGGATAAAACCCGATATGCTTTTTGTAAGCCGCAAAACTAAGTAAAATATTGCCTTTCAGGGTGAAGGTCGGAATTTGATACTTGATTGTCTCTTCCGCGTCCGGCGCCACTTTTCTAACCGTTATTCTTATCTTTTCCAGAATCTCTTGAATATCATCTGGGAAGCCCGCGATATATTCATCCATAGTCCTGGGTGCTGTTTGATCAGTTCTCATCGTTCTCCTTTGGCAAACTATTCCTGCAAAGCCCAGCCGCTATCATACGATAGACTTCTCGTAATAGACACTCAGCGGATCGTCTTTGTATTCTCCGAATGGTGGCCGACGCTGAAAACCAAAACGTTCGTATAGTCCAATGGCTTCCGTCTGATAAATCCCCGTTTCCAGGCGTAATACACTCACCTGCCGTCCCCGAGCGTACTCAGCCAAGCGGTTGAGCATTGCCTTGCCCAATCCGAATCCGCGATAAGCAGGGCGCACATACATCCGCTTGACTTCGCCATACTCGGCGCCAAACAGTTTCAGGCCGCCGCACCCGGCTGGTTCTCCCTCATACCGTGTTACAAAGAATGCGACTCCTTCACGCACAAGCTTAGCGACGCTGAAAGCGTGGCGACTTTCTTGCGGATACAATTGCCGACTAAGATGCGTGTCAAGTTCAGTGATGAGTTGCACAGCATCCCAAGAATCAGGGCGCTCTTCCAAGATGGTGATTAGCATTTGAGCATCTCGACACCCTTTCCTCAACGTCTCTCCTTGCAGAGAGGAAGTATACCTCAGTGAGTGATGATGATTTGTAGCCTGTTTTGGCAAAACCAGGTCACAGGTCTCTACTTTCGATGCGCTCTCAACACCGCAATCTTGGTCGAATGGTTGAACGGGGCCGGGTCAACCAGAGGCGGCCTCACCTGCGTTTCCGGGTAGCCGGTGAGGTCGGGCGGGACGGGAATCAGCGTTTCAATCGAGAGATAGCCGTCAGCGCACAAGCCTTCCAGCGTCTGCATGTAATCTGCGCCGCTCACAAACAGGGCGTTGTTGATGGCGACCAGCCAGCCGCCGTTGGCGACGAGCGGGCGCACTTTGTTGATGAGACGCTGGCTCTGGTTCACCAAATCCACTTTACCAGTGTTGCTCTCAGCAAAAAATGGCGGGTCGAGGAAGACGCAATCAAAGGTCTCGCGCGCGCGCTTGAGGCGGCTCACCTGTTCCCAAAAGTCGCCGGCAATAAAATCGGGCTTGTGAATGGGAAAGCCGTTGAGGGTGTGTGAGGTTTTGGCCACGTTGAGGAAGGCGCGGCTGCGATCCAGATGGACGACGCGCCGCGCTCCCCCGGCAGTGGCGGCCACCCCTAAACTTCCGGTGTAGGCGAAGGTGTTCAACGCCGTTTTGTCGGCCAGATGATCGAACGTCCAGCGCCGCAAGTTTCGCGTGTCGAGATAAAAGCTGGCGTCACGATTGAGGCGCAGATCAACGGCATACCAGACTCCGCCCTTCGGGTCGCGGATTTTTCGATCCGGGGTTTCGCCGCCGATAATGACCCCGCGACGTTCGTCCGGCGTATGGCCGTTGCGCGTTTTGAGGACGACGGTTTGAACCCAGGGCAGGTGAACTTGCAAGTAGCTCTGCGCCGCCAGCATTGTTTCTTGCGCGGCTTCCGGCAGGTCGGCGTAGTTGTGCAGGACGAGCGTGCGAGCGTACAGGTCAACGACGAGATCGGGGCAACCTTCGGTAAAGCCATTGAAGAGGCGAAAGGCGGCTTCGCGTCGTGCCTCAAATAGATCGGCGCGGGCGGCGAGGGCGGCGGCGAGAAGAGAATCGAGAGAGTGGGTCAAGAGCCTTTGCGCCATTCGGACTCGGCGGGGAAGAGCGCCACGAACTCGTCGCCGTGGCCGCGTTTGGCAAAGGCGGCCAGCGCCACTTCTTTCCACTTCAAGAAGTGCGCCGTCTCCAGGTGCGCCTGCCGCGCGTCCATGTCACGGTACACCTCAAACAAGCTGAAGTGCGTCGGGTCGGCCTGATCCTGGAAAACGTCGAAGCGAAGGATGCCCGGCTCTTTGATGGTTTCGCGGGCATTTTCCAGGGTGGCCGCTTTATAGACTTCGACTTGGTCGGGTTTGATGTAGTGGTGGACCTGGAAGATATACATGATTCGCCTCCTTCAGCCATCTGCAAATCCATCGTCCCAATTGTGATGTTACGGACAATTAGTGTTGAGTCGCAAAATCGGTTGTTGACTCGGCGGTTTTTAGTGCTAAACTTTTTCTAGATTTTCTTACGCCAGCTCAATACCACACTTCTACGCCGAACAACTGAATCACAATCCACGATCGCGCGACATTCTGCGGATAACGACACGGTTGCTTTGATCCCAGCACTATTGTTCTGACCCCTCAACAAACGTCGGCATAAGTCTACTGCCGATTGCAAGCAAATTCAAAGCCTTAGGAGGGCAATGCCATGAACATTGGGATTCTCGATCTCCTCACCGTCAGGGCCAACACTCCGCTGGACTATGCAGATTGTTTTCTGATTAGAAAACAATATGCCAGCCTGACACCTCAGGCCATTTCGGTCTGGTGTCGGCAGATGGGTCATCGCGTTCATTATACGACCTACTACGGTTTCGGTGACCCGAAAGCCAGGCTCCCCAACGATCTGGACGTTGTTTTTATCTCCGCTCACACGCCGCGAGCGCCTCTGGCATACGCCCTCAGTAAGCTCTTTCAGTCGGAGGGGACACGCACAATCATCGGCGGGCCACATGCTAAAGCTTACTCTCAGGATTGCCTGCGATACTTCGACCTGGTGGTCTTGGAGTGCGACAAAGAATTGATCGCCAATATTATCGGCAATCAGTTCAAACCGAAGAGTATCATCTCCAGCCGCCAACCCTACGAGGACACGCCGACTCTTGAGGAGCGTGTGCCGGAAATCAGGGCTTCGGCCTTTTTCATGGGGCGGCCCTATCCGGGCAGTTTTATCCCGATGCTGGCCAGCATGGGTTGCCCCTACAATTGCAATTTCTGCATTGATTGGGACACCCCCTACAGGCCCTTGTCAGCCGAAAGACTGGCGGAAGATTTGCGTTACGCGTCCAAAGTTTTTCCGGGTGTTAAGTTAGGCTTCGACGACCCCAATTTTGGCATTCGCTTTGACTGGACTTTATCCATTTAGTGGACAAGAACGAAAGGGCAGAGTAAGCTGGCTTTCCGACGAAGGAGAAGCCAAATGTTCACTCTGCCCAACGACATTATGCCTGTGATCGGGGCGTTTCGACAAGTGTTCAGTGAACGG
>JACPWC010000038.1 GCA_016197225.1 Chloroflexota bacterium | reverse complement strand
TCCCATTTGAATCAGCATGCCGATCAATAACGGAATGTCATCTATTCGGGTCGAGGTTATGGGGAGCTGGGGTATCATATACCCCAGCATAACTCACCTAATTCAACTTTAACCCTAAAATTTTACTCGAAACGGGAGTCTCAATGGCTCGCTAAAAGGAAATCTCTGTGACTACTCTCCGCCTCTCCCTCGCCCAAATGAACATCGCCCTCGGCGACCCCGAAACCAACTTCGCCCTCGTCCGCGAGTGGGCGGCAGAGGCGGCGCGGCACGGCTCGTCGCTTGTCGTCTTCCCCGAACTGTGGAGCACCGGCTACGACTTGGAGAACTGGCACAAGCACGCCTCGCCGCTCGGCGAAGGCATGTTCGCCGAAGTCTCGGCGCTGGCGGCGGAGTTCAACATCGGCATCGCCGGATCGATCCTTGAAGCGCGAAACGGCAAATGCTACAACACCCTGGCGCTCTTCAACCCTGACGGCACGCAACAGGCCGTCTATCGCAAACTACATCTCTTTCGATTGATGGAAGAAGAGAAGTGGCTGGCACCGGGCGAGGAGGCGGTGACGACTGAGGCGGCCTGGGGCAAGACCGGGCTGGCGATCTGCTACGACCTGCGCTTCACCGAACTGTTTCGCAAATACGCATTCTTTGGCTCCAAGCTGGTCATCCTGCCTGCCGAGTGGCCCAGCCGCCGGACGGCCCACTGGCAGACTCTGATTCGGGCGCGGGCGATTGAGAATCAAATGTTCGTGGTCGCCGTCAACCGCGTGGGCGAGTCGAAAGGCGAACACTTCGGCGGCAAGTCGGCGGTGATTGACTCGTGGGGCGAGACGGTGGTCGAAGGCGGCGACGGGCCGGAGCTACTACACGCCGAGATTGACCTGGCGCTGGCCGACGAGGTGCGCAAACGAATCCCGGTGTTTGAAGATCGCCGGAGCGATATTTACGGATAAACTCTCGATAACTGCTCGATGTTTTGATCCACGAAGTCACACGAAGCGGCACGAAGTAAATTTCAGGAGCTTTCTTCGTGAACCTTCGTGTTTCTTCGTGGATCATTTTCTATTAACCAAATCCCTCAGGAGGAATGACAATGACTATCAAATCAACCCCAACCCACGAGCCAGCCGGGCCAGACTGGACGCCAATTCGCCGGGTCGTGACCATCGGCTCTTTTGTGGTGATTATCCTGGTGCTCGGCTATGTGATGTTTATACCGAAATACGAAGCGGCCCAGGCCAACAATGTGGCCGATGTGGCCATCATCCTGGCTCCGGTGGTGGCCGCCGCCGCCGCTATCGAGCGGGTTCTGGAAACGACCTTTGATCTGGTCGAGACTCGGGCCAGCAAGGCGGTGGCGTTCCTGGCTCAGACTGAGAAGTGGATTGACCTGGCCGAGAAGGAAGCAGAAGAGGCCCGCGCCAAGCTGATCACCGTCACCGCCAAGTTAAACTCGGCCCTGGTGGCAATCGAGCCGACGAAAGTTCTGGAGCAGGAGCAAAGGTTGAAAGCGACGCTGAGGGTGGTCGGAGATCGAGCGGATCGGGCGGAGGAGTTGTTGGCCAGCGTCACCGTCAAATCGCCGACGTACCGGCAAGCCAAGCGGCTGGCCAGCCTTTACATCAGCCTGGTGATGGGTCTGCTCATTGCCTCGGTCGGCTCGGTGCAAATGTTGCACCTGTTGGGTATCTTCAAAGGGGCGTCTACCTGGCAGGTTGGATTCGACGTGTTGATCACCGGTGTGGTGATGGCCACCGGCAGCGGCCCGGTTCACTCGGTGATCAATATTCTGCAACAGGGCAAGGAAGCATTGGAGAGCGCCAGCGGCTTCTTGCAGGCCCGCCAGAGCCAGCCGCGGGCAACAAAACCGGGCGAGTAGGGTCAGGGTCAACGGATTGAACGGATTTAGCGGATTATTTTTTTTCAAATCCGTTCAACCCGAAGGGGATAAATCCGTTGACCCGCTTCATGGCACGAGTTCGGGGCCTTGGTTGACGTGCCGGTCGTAGAAGTCCAGCAGGAGATCGGCGTCAACCGTCTCCAGGTCGAGTTCCCAGCCCCAGGCCAGGGCAATCACCGGCGAGGTGATCTGCGAGTTCGGGCTGACGATGATCTTGACTTTGTTGAACGTCGTATCAGCCGGGGCGTGATTGAATAACTGAAAGAGCGCGTCCTGAGTGTCGGAGCAGGCTTCCGGGCAGTTGTAGAGGATGACGATGCCGCCGTGTTCCAGGTTGTGAACGTAGTATTCGGGCGGCACTTCTTCATCATAATATCCCCACTCGAACGTCTGGCCGTAATGTGAGCCGGACGAAGGCGGGTAATGTTCGTAGATGCCAGTGTCGCCAAGCTGCAGGTGCGACTTGCCCTCGTCGGGCACGGCGTACTCGATGGGAACCGCCTCAAGTGTGGGGAGCGGGGACGGCGTCGGGGCCAGCGGCGGCTCAAACATTCGAGTCACCGTCACACATCCCAGACCCGTCACCAACAACATCAGGCCCGGCAGGATCCAGAGTTTATTCTTTTTGATCATCGTTGGGTCTCAATATAAAGATCGCCCGCCATCTCCGAGCCAAGCACGTGCTCGCCGGCGAGCGTTTTGATTCGGACGGGGCCGTTGAAGGGGGCGCGGCCCACCAGGGTGACGGGTGTGCCGGGGATCAACTTGTGCTCGGCCAGATAACGCAATTTATCAGGCGTGTGGTGGCGAATCCGGCTGAGCATCCCCTGTGTGCCAACCTCAAATGATAACAGGCTGGCATCGTCCACTTTCGGCATCTGGCCGTCTTTGGTCGGGATAGGGTCGCCATGCGGGCAACGTTTGGGAAAGCCGGCCAACTCATCCATCCGGTCTTCAAATTGATCGTTAATCACCCCCTCCAGCCCGTGCGCGTGTTCGTGTACCTCGTCCCAGCCAAACTTCATCACCGTCACCAAAAACGCTTCGAGCAAACGGTGGCGGCGGATTGATTTCAACGCCTCGCGTTCGCCCTCTGTTGTCAGGCTTACGCCTTTGTAGGGCTGGCGGCGCAGGTAGCCTTCCAGCGCCAGGCGGCGCATCATTCGCACCACCGCCGGCGGCGACACTTCCAGCCGGTCGGCCAGCGCCGTCGTCGTCACCGGCTCGTCGGTGGATTGTTGCAAGCGATAGATTTCGGCCAGGTACTCGCGCCGGGCGTGCGTGATCGCCTCAAGCGTTTCATTCTCGGCATGTGAGACGTTAGAGGCGGATTTCAAGGAACTCTCTCCCGGCAATCCGCACAGGCCTTTTTGTTGACCACGGTTAACTTCCAAATTGACCTCTGACAGCCCGTTAAGTTAACAGGCTGGGCTAGATATAAAAGATTATTTTCACTAATATTACCGTAATCAAACATTACTTTCAAGGAACGGAGAAAACGAATGTTAGTGTCATTATTGCTGACTCTGCGCGAAGGCCTCGAAGCGGCGCTCATTGTGGGAATTGTGTTTGGCTATCTGCGAAAGATTGGCCAGGCTCAATATGGCCGGGTGGCCTGGGCCGGTGTTCTGGCCGCCGCTTTGCTCAGTGCCGCCCTGGCGGTTGGCATTACCGCTGTGGGCGCAGAACTCGAAGGCCGCTCCGAGCAACTCTTTGAAGGCACGACGATGATGCTGGCTGTCGTCGTCCTCACCTGGATGATCTTCTGGATGCGGTCGCAGGCCCGCAATTTCAAGACCTCGCTGGAAAGCGACGTGCAGAAAGCGGTGTCTCGCGGCACGGCCTGGGGACTCTTCGCCCTGACCTTCCTGGCCGTGTTCCGCGAAGGCATTGAGACCGCCTTGTTTCTGGGGGCCGCCGCCTTTCAGTCGAGTGGCATTGACACGCTCATCGGCTCGGTGATCGGCCTGGGCCTTGCCGCCCTGATTGGCTACCTGATCTACGCCTCCACCGTCCGGCTCAACGTGCGGCTGTTCTTCGACATCACCAGCCTGCTCCTGCTTGTCTTCGCCGCCGGGCTGTTCATGCACGGCGTCCACGAATTCCAGGAGGCCGGACTCCTGCCCGAAGTCATCGAACAAGTTTGGAACACCAGCGCCCTCATCAGCAAAGAATCGGTCGCCGGTCAATTCCTGCGCACCCTCGTCGGCTACACGCCCACGCCCTCGCTCGTCGAACTCATTGCCTACGTTAGTTACTGGCTGATCACCCTCGGCGCGGTGCGCTGGTGGACGATGCGTCTGGCGACGAAACCGGTTCGCGCCACCGCTTAAATCACCTGCGCTTCATTCCTTGCCTTTGAAGTGTTCGTCGTCGGCGCTTTAGCGTTGAAGCATCTGCGCTAAAATACCGGTGACGAACACTTTTGATCTTCTGACTATGAACACTCTCGACGCCATTCACACCCGCCAATCCATTGGCAAAGTCAAACCTGATCCGGCGCCGCGCGCGCTGATCGAACAGATGTTGAGCGCCGCCGCCCAAGCGCCCAACCACTACCGAGTGCGCCCGTGGCGATTCTTCGTCCTCACCGGGGCGGCCCGCGAGCGGCTTGGCGATGTTTTCGCCGCCGCCTTTCGCAAACGCGAGCCGAACGCTAACGACGAAGTCGTGGCTGTGCAACGCTCCAAGGCCCTGCGCTCGCCTCTGCTGATTGTCGTGGCGGTGGACAAACCGAGTGAGCCAAAAGTGCTTGAGATCGAAAACGTGTGCGCCGCGGCGGCGGCGACGCAAAACCTGTTGTTGGCCGCGCACGCTCTCGGGTTAGCCGCCAAGTGGAATACCGGCCCCAACGCCCTCGACCCGGACGTGAAAGCCTTCTTCGGCCTCGCCCCGGATCAACACCTGATTGCTTTCGTCCACATCGGCTACCCGCTCAACGAACCGCCCGTCATCTCGCGCCCCTCGTTTGAAGATCGAACGGTCTGGATGGACTCATGATCACCTTGCAACCCATCGGCTTTGTGAGGAACTCACGAAAAGAGATCGAAGATGACAATTGGGGCGGCATTATTTCGGAGATTGCCCTCGCCGACTCGTTGAGCGAGGAAAGCCTGTGGGGTCTCGAAGAATTTTCACACGCCGAAATCGTCTTCTATTTTGACAAGGTTGACGAGGGGAAGATCATCACCGGCGCCCGCCACCCGCGCAACAACCCGGCCTGGCCCAGAGTGGGCATCTTCGCCCAACGAGGCAAGAACCGGCCCAACCGGATCGGATTGGCTGTTGTCAGAGTCATCGGGCGGGCCGGGAAGGTTTTGCGAGTCGAGGGCCTCGACGCAATTGACGGCACGCCGGTTCTGGACATCAAGCCGGTCATGGCCGAGTTCCTGCCACAGAGCAACGTCCGCCAGCCCGATTGGTCAAAGGAATTGATGCGCGATTACTGGAATGCGGGCAACCAGAACAATGGCTCTCCGTGAGAAGCGCCTTTCTCTTTATAAGTGACAGCCACCTTTGGCGAACCTGAAGAATTTAGGCGCTGTTCCGGAAATCTTTACGAAAAATTGCTTTTCCCGGAAGCGGGTTGACCTATAATGGAAACTGTCCGAAAGGGTCAACCCAATGAAATTCGATATCGCCGTTGCTCCGGCCTCCCTCGCCCAAGTCCCCGACCTGGCCCGCCGCGCTGAGAACTTTGGCGCAAGCGGCCTCTTCACCAGCGAAACTCAACACGACCCGTTTCTGCCGCTGGCCCTGGCCGCCGAACACACGGCCCGGCTCCAGCTTGGCACAGCCGTCACCATCGCCTTCGCCCGCAGTCCGATGACGCTGGCTTACACCGCCTGGGACTTGGCGGCGCAATCGGGCGGGCGCTTTCTGCTCGGCCTCGGCACGCAAGTCAAACCGCACATCGAACGGCGCTTTGGCATGGCCTGGCCCGAGTCGCCGGTTGGCAAACTGCGCGAGTTCATCGCCGCCCTGCGCGCCATCTGGCTGGCTTGGGAGACGGGCGACCGGCTCAACTTCCGGGGCGAGCACTTCAAGCTCACGCTGATGACGCCCTTCTTCAACCCCGGCCCGATTCGCCACCCGAAGATTCCGATCTACATTGCCGGCGTCAACGCTCCCCTGATCCGACTCGCCGGGGAAGCCGCCGACGGCTTCCACGTCCATCCCTACCACACCCGCCGTTATCTGACTGAGGCCATCCTGCCCAACATCGAAGCGGGCGCGGCTAAATCGAATCGATCACGAAATGAAGTGACGATTGCGGCCACGGCCTTTGTCGCCATTGGCGAAGACGAAGCGGCGCGGGCGATGATGCGCGAGGCGATGCGGTCGCAAATTGCGTTTTATGCTTCCACGCCCACCTACCGGCCCGTGATGAGTTTGCACGGCTGGGAGGCCCAGGCCGAGGCGCTCACGGCGCTGGCCTCGCGAGGCGGCTGGGGCGAGATGCCGGCCATTATCAACGACGACATGCTGGCCGAGTTTTTGGTGGAAGGCTCGTGGGACGACATCGGCGGCAAGTTGCGCGCTCGATATGACGGGTTGGTGGATCGTCTGGCGCTTTATCTGCCCTTCACGCCAGGCGACGTGGACGGCAACTGGGCCAAAGTGGCGGCGGCCCTTCAGTAGGCGGTTTCCCTTTCCCGGTAATCAATTAATCAACTCTGAGAAAGACCCTCAAAGGCCAAGATCGATTCTATGGGCGGCATCTAATAAGCAAAACCGGGGCGGCGGAGTCAGCCATGATTGACAACATGATCGATCACAGGCAATTGCTTGAACACTACAAACAGGAATTGCGGATTGTTGAGGCGCGCTTTCGCAATCTGGTGACTCGCAACGAGGATGGCATCGTCGTGGTGAGCGGCGATGGCCGGGTGCGGTTCCTCAACCCTGCCGCCGAGGCTCTGCTGGGTCAAACCGCCGACTCGCTCCCGGGTCTGCCGTTCGGCTTCCCCTTAATTCCCAACACCACCGCTCAATTTCAGATTAATGGTTTGAGCCAGAAGATGGTTGAGGTCCGAACGACGGCTACCGAATGGGATAACGAGGCGGCGATCATGATCTGTCTGCGGGAGGTGACCGCCCCTCAACCCGTCTCTGTTGCGGATGATTTTCTCTTGGAGCAACAGCTTCACCTGCAAAGCGCCGTTCTGGAAGCCGCCGCCAACGCCATCATGATCACCGATCGTGAGAGCAAAGTTGTCTGGGTGAACCCGGCCTTCACCCGCCTCACCGGCTACACCCTGGACGAGATGCGCGGCCAGACTCCGCGCCTGCTCCGCTCCAATCAACACAACCAGCCCTTCTATAAAATGTTGTGGGACACGATTCTGTCAGGCCAGGTGTGGCAGGGCGAGGTCGTCAATAAGCGCAAGGATGGCGGTCTTTACGTGGAAGAGCAAACGATCACCCCGGTGCTGAACGAGCAGGGTGAGGTCACCCACTTCATTTCCATCAAGCAGGATGTCACCGAGCGCAAACGCCGCGAGCGCGAACAGGGCGCCATTATCGAGATCGTTACCACCCTGCGCGCCGCCCGCACCCGGGCCGAGATGTTGACTATTATCGTTGACGAAGTGATCGCCCTGATCGGCGGAACGAGCGCCATGTTTGTTTTTAGCAGTTCAGAGACGGGCGAGGTTGAACTGGGGCGCGGCGAGTGGGCCAGCCTGACCGGAGAAAAGCTGGCGCTGGGCGATATCGCCCGGCGTGTTGCCGCCTCTGGCCGTTTCTACGTGGACAACGGTTTGCTCGACGATCTGCGTCGCTCGTTCCCCGGCCTGTTCGATTTGCCGGCCATTGCCTGCGTGCCGCTCATTGCTCACGAGCAAATGATCGGCGCGTTGTGGCTGGGCCGGCAAACGGCCTTTACTGAAGTGGAGGCCGGCTCCTTCGTGGCCATCGCCGACATGTCGGCCAATGCCCTGTACCGCGCCAGCCTGCACGAGCAGACCGAGCGCCGCCTGCACAACCTGACCGCTCTGCGCGTGGTGGAGCAGGCCACCAACTCCAGCTTTGATCTGCGAGTCAACCTCACCATTTTCCTTGAGCAAACCACGAGCCAGTTGGGGGCCGATGCGGCCAACGTGTTGCTGATGAGTCCCAACAGCCCGGTGCTCAAATATGCCACCGGGCGCGGATTCCTGTCGCCGGCCTCACAGCGGGGCGAGGTGACTTTGAACAACAGCCTGGCCGGGCGGGTGGTGTTGGAGCGCCGCCCGATCAGCTACCCCGATCTGAATCTTGTTCAACATCTGGAGCGGGAGCGGTTGTGGCTGAAGGAAGGCTTTGCGGCTTATTACGGCGTGCCGCTGGTGGCCAAAGGTGAGGTGAAGGGGGTGCTGGAGATTTTCCACCGCGCCCCGCTCAAGTTGGACGCCGAACGGTTGGACTTTTTGGAGGCGCTTGCCACCCAGGCGGCGGTTGCCATAGACAATGCCCAGCTCTTTGAGAGTCTCCAGCAATCCAATTTGGAACTGGCCCTGGCTTACAATGCCACGATTGAAGGCTGGTCGCGGGCTATGGATTTGCGTGACCGTGAAACCGAGGGCCACACCCAGCGCGTCACCGAGGTGACGGTGAAGCTGGCCCGATCCATCGGCCTGGGCGAAACCGACATTGTTCACATCCGCCGGGGCGCGCTTTTGCACGACATGGGCAAGATGGGCATCCCCGACAGCATTCTCTTCAAGCCGGGGCCGCTCACCATTGAAGAACGCGACATCATGCGCCGCCACACCGTTTACGCTTACGAGATGCTCTCGCCTATTGCCTACCTGCGCCCGGCGCTGGACATTCCTTATTGCCACCACGAACGGTGGGATGGACAGGGCTACCCGCGCCAGTTGAAGGGCGAGCAAATTCCGCTGGCGGCCCGCCTCTTTGCCGTGGCCGACGTGTGGGACGCGCTGAGTTCCGACCGGCCTTATCGCCAAGCCTGGCGGCAGGAGCAGGTTCACGAGTACATCACCCGGCAGACCGGCAAGCACTTTGACCCGGATGTGGTGAAGGTGTTTTTGCGTTCTGCATCTTTATAACCTATAATCGCCGCATCCCTGGTCAGGAGGCGCCGATGTCCACCGTTGCTGAAGCAAAGCCGGAAAAACTTTCGTTTCTCACCAAAATGTCTTTTGGCGCGGGTGATCTTGGCCCGGCCATGGTCACCGCCATCAGCGGCTTCTTTCTGCTGAACTTCCTCATCAATGTTGCCGGGCTGGAACCCGGCCCGGCGGGCACCCTCCTGCTCGTCGTCAAAATCTGGGACTCGGTCAACGATCCCCTCGTCGGCTGGCTCACCGACAAAACAAAGAGCGGCATGGGCCGCCGCCGCCCGTGGATATTGTATGGCGCGATTCCCTTCGGCCTGTTCTTCTTCTTGCATTGGATCGTGCCGCCGATTGGCGAAGGCCTGAAGTTCTGGTATTACCTGGTCATCGCCTTGTTGCTCGACACAGCCTTCACTATTGTCAACGTGCCTTACACCGCTCTTACTGCTGAACTGACTCTGGATTACGACGAGCGCACCAGCCTCAATTCGTTCCGCTTCAGCTTCTCGATTCTAGGCGGGGTGCTCTCGGCCTTTGTTCATTCGCAGATCATCGCCGCGTTCAAAGATGATCCTTTCACCGGCTATTCCTTGAGTGTCGGCATTTGGGCGGTGGTGAGCGTGATTGGCTTCCTGGCCGTCTTTTTCGGCGTGCGCGAGCGCGGAACCGGGGGCGGCTCACAAACCGACGACGGCCCCGGCTTCGTGGAAGGAATCAGAATCGCCTTCAAAAACCGGGCCTTTATCCTGGTCACGGTCATCTACCTGTTCTCCTGGCTGGCCATTCAGTTCGTTCAAAACAATCTGTTCATCTATGCCCGCGATTGGATTGGCATTGAGGCCGGGCAGTTTGGCTTCTTGCTGTTGGCGGTTCAGGTCTCGTCTTTCGTCTGGGTGTTGATCTGGGCCAGGGTGAGCGAGCCGTGGAGCATGTTGCCCGACGTGATCGAACTCGACGAGCTGGAGACGGGCCAGCGGCGCGAGGGCGTGTTCTACGGCTTCTTTGTGTTGTTGCAGAAGTTTGGCCTGTCGCTGGGCCTGTTCATTTCAGGCTGGGTGCTGGACATCGCCGGTTACATCAAGGCCGTGCCGGGCCAGCCCGATCCGGTTCAGCCGGATAATGTGTTGTTTGCCCTACGCGTGCTGGTCGGCCCGGCCGGGGCGGCCATCCTTCTGCTCAGTTTTGTCGCCGTCTATTTGTATCCGATCACGAAAGAGAAGCATGCCGAGATCAAGGCGGAGTTGGCAAAGAGGAAGTTGGCGTGAGGTGTGGTAAAATGCGGCCAGCGTAGTTGGGAGGGATGGCTGAGTGGTTTAAAGCGGCGGTCTTGAAAACCGTTGTGGGGCCTTGCCTCACCGGGGGTTCGAATCCCTCTCCCTCCGCTGTGGGGCGAATTGTCAATTCGCCCTACATTTGAAACTTGGGAAGGTGCCGGAGCATGGTTTAACGGGAGCGCCTGCTAAGTGCTTGTACGGGGCTTCAACCTTGTACCGAGGGTTCAAATCCCTCCCTTCCCGCCAGAACAAAAACGCCTCACTGAAAAGTGGGGCGTTTTCTTTTGACGACAGACGATGGACGGTAGACGAAAGTCACTCGAAGCGATCAGTCGTCATTCGTCCGCCGTCCTTCGTCGGCAAATACTTCCCAATTTCTTCCGCAATATCCAGCGCCGCGTGAGGCCGGGCCAGTTGGCGGGCGTTGGCGGCGGCGGCGGCCAGCACCTCGGGGCCGGAGCCGGCCAGTTCGCGCACGGCGGCGGCCACCCGGGTTGGCCCCGGCGCCCAGCGGCCCGCGCCGTTATCCACCACAAAGTGGATGTTGCCCTCTTCCTGTCCCGGCAGTGCGCCGCTCAAAATAATCGGCAGTCCGGCGTTGATAGCTTCGACGACCGACGACGGCCCGGCTTTGGTGACAATGAGATCGGCGGCGCGCATCAGGTCGGGCATGTTGGTGACGAAGCCATAAATGTGGGCCGGGGTTTTCCACTGGGCCGCGTTGAGGCGGGCGCGGAGGGCTTCGTTGCGCCCGGCGACCACGGCCAGTTGCAGAGACAGGCCGGTGTTGGCGATGCCGGTTGCGATTTCGTACAGCGGCCCCATGCCCTCGCCACCGCCGACGAGGAGCACCGTCGTCAGGTCTGGCCGCCAGCCCAGTTTTTGGCGGAGTTGCGCCTTGTCGCCGGGCGGCGCGCTGAACTTTTGCGAGATGGGCAGGCCAATGACTTTGAGCTTCTCCGGCGGCACTTTATTTTTGACGGCGCGCTGGTAAGCGCCTTCGGTGGGGACGATGATGAGGTCAACTTTGGGATAGAACCAGAAGGCGTGGGCCGAGACCAGGTCGGTGACGACGGTGATGAAGGGCGGGCGGCGTTTGCCCAGGGCGCGCAGGCTGGGCATGGTGAGCAAAGGATGGGCGCTCACGTACACCTCCGCCGGGTGTTCGCGCACCATGCGCCGGAAGGCGGGCCGGGTGTAAGGATAGAAAGCGCCGGTGAGGGCGCGGCTCCGGCTCGAGCCGTCGCTCACTTTGAAGCCCGGCCCCCAGAACCGCGAGCCGCGGGCGATGATGCTAGGATACCAGGCCGGGAAGCGGCTGAACGGATAAGGCGTGTATTCTTTGAAAACGTCTATCAGCTCTACCTGAACTGACTCGCCATATTTGAGATTGAGGGCTTCCTGAATTGCTTCGGACGAGGCGCGATGGCCGCCGCCGGTGTCGGACATGAGGAGGACGATGCGATGAGGCATATGGCAATGACGAATGATGAATGACGAATGATGAATGACAAATGACAAACGACGATAAACAATAACCGAATACGGGTTTGTTATTTGTTGTTGGTTACTGGTAATTTGGTTTTGAGCCGCTTTTCCAACTCGCGGCGAGGGAGCAGAACTCGCCGCCCGCAGGTGTCGCAGGTCAGGCCAATGTCGGCCCCGAGGCGCACCACGGTCCACTCGTAGCCGCCGCACGGGTGCGGTTTGCGTAGCTTGAGTCGATCCCCCAGCGCCAAATCGAGCGGCATGAGGGGATTATAGCAGAGAGGCGGGTGATATAATCAGAAGAGGCATCATAAATAACAGGTAGATAGTTGCTATAACAAAAGAAAGCTGACGGCTATAACTATGGCAAATGAAATCAAAGCGGCTTTTCTTGGGGAACTATCCAAGCGTTATGGTTTGGTACGCAAGCTGGAAGGAAGCCAATCTTTATATGAGATCGGGGAAGGTGGTCTGCGAGTTTACGTCCGCTATTCCAAAGTTCATAGCAAAAATCAGACCTTCTATGGCTTGAGAAGCGAAGACTTGCGAAGGCTGGAGGGATACCCTTCTATAGTTTGCTTTCTTTGGGACAATCAAATTGAACCAGTGCTCGTGCCACTTGCTGAATATGAGGATGTTTTTCAATCACTTACTCCAGCCGGAGATGGTCAGTACAAAGCACAAATCTATCTAAAGAACGACGGAACTGAACTTTACATTGCTGGGGCTGGAAGATTCAACGTTGAAGCTTATTTTGGTTGGGGTGAAATTGAAAGACTGATTGACTCGACTCGGTTGAAGTTTGCGCCAGAATTTTCGCATTCTCAAATCCAGACCTTTCTGGGGGCCATAGGAGCAGCTAAAGGCTACGACATCTGGATTCCTCAAAATGATCGCTCTAAGTTAGAATGGTCTCTGACAAATCGTTTTGATTGTCGTGATGCTCTGCCTTTTGGCTTTGAACCTATTGCCGGTACTTTACAAGAAGTGGATGTAATCTGGGTAGAGCGAGGCTCAAGCAAATTGAGAGCTTTGTTTGAAGTGGAACACTCAACGCCAATTTACTCCGGATTACTTCGTTTCAACGACATTCATTTGGTGGCTTCTGCGCTTCGACCCAGATTCAGTATTGTCGCGAATGATGCCAGACGCTCACTCTTCGTGCGGCAAATCAATCGGCCAACTTTTCAAGTAAGTGGGCTAGGCGAACTTTGCACATTTTTTGAGTATGCCGATGTAGCCGGATGGCATAACCGAATCGCCACTAGAGGGGCAACCAATGAAGCATCGTAAAACACCAGAGATTATTTGGATTGTTGTTTTGGTCGAGAGCGGAGTACCTATACTCGTGGAGGCATATCGTTATGAAAAAGTTGCGAGAAGGCGAGAGCATTTGCTGCGCGCCAAGATGCGTGAGAATTACGATGAAGCGGGTATCTTTGAAGTTAAGGTTGGGCAAAAAGATCCTCTAGGATAAAAGGCAATCCGTATGTCCCTCTACATCTCTCTCGGCATCACCCTCATCCTCGCCATCACCGTCCACGAGTTTGCCCATGCGCTTGTCGCCGACAACCTGGGCGATCCGACGCCGCGTAGTCAGGGGCGGGTGACGCTCAACCCGCTGGCGCATCTCGATCCATTTGGCTCGCTTCTCTTCATTGTCAGTGGCTTTGGCTGGGGCAGGCCGGTGCTCACCAACCCTCGCAACTACCGCGTCCCGATTCGCACCGGCATGGCTATCGTCGCCTTCGCCGGGCCGCTCTCGAACTTTCTTATGGCGTTGTTGGCCGCCATTCCGTTTCGGCTGGGCCTGGGCGGCGCGCTCAACGTTGGCGGCGTGGGCGAGATTATCCCCTCGCTCTCCGACTTCCTTTCAATCTTTATTCAAGTCAACCTCGGCCTCATGCTGTTCAACCTGATTCCTATTTCGCCCCTCGACGGCTTCAAAGTGGCGCTGGGCGTTCTGCCCGATCAGTGGGCCAACGCGCTGGCCGGGCTGGAGCAGGTGGGGCCGATCCTGTTGCTGTTGCTGGTCGTCAGTGGGCGGATTGGTGAGCAGTTCGGCTTTGGCTTCAACCTGCTTGGCTTCCTCGTCGGCCCGGCCCAACAAGGCCTCTTCAACCTTCTGGTCGGCTGATGACCGGCGCGCGTTATCGAATCTGGCAGTTCGGGCGACTGCTCACAACGCGAATGCCGCCTGAGGCGCTGGCCGAAGTGCGCGCCTGGCTCACGCCATCGCTCTTCGATCTCTTCTGCCGCATGACTCCCGCCGAGCAACATCATGCTTACTGCGTCTGGCAAACGTTGATGAAGCAGGGCTACACTGACCGCGACCTGCTCACCGCCGCCCTCTTGCACGACGTGGGCAAAAGCAAAATGCCGCTGGCGGCCTGGGAGAAAGTGGCCATCGTGTTGGGATTCAAATTCATGCCGCGACTTGCAGAAAAATGGGGAGGAACAGAGACAGGGAAACCGTCGTGGTGGGCCAGACCTTTCGTCGTCGCCGTTCAACATCCGGCCTGGGGGGCCGACCTGGCCGAAGCCGCCGGCGGCTCAGCCAGCGTCGTCTCCCTGATTCGTCATCATCAGAATAAGAGTCGGGAATTGGCGTGGTTGCCAGAGTTGCAAGCCGCCGATAACGCCAACTAAACCCGCAATCCAAAATCGCAAATGCCTCAAATCACCCTCATCGGCCTCGGCAGAGTCGGAACCAGCATCGGCCTGGCCCTCAAACGAAAAGCAGTGGATGGACTGACCGTGATCGGCCACGACCGCTCGCCTGAGACGGGCCGCCAGGCGCAGGCCAAAGGCGCCATTGATCGCGCCGAGTGGAACCTGCCCGCCGCCGCCGAAAACGCCGACTTGATTTTGCTGTGCGTGCCGCTTCAGGAATTGCGCCAGGCCATGCAGGAAGTTGCGCCCAGCCTCAAGCCGGGCAGTGTGGTCTCCGACGTTGCCCCGCTCAAAGCGCCGGTGCTGGCCTGGGCGGCTGAACTCATTCCAGCAGATCGTTATTTTGTCGGCGGCGGTCCCATCCTCAACCCACTGTACTTGCACGACGGCCTCACCGGTCTCGACGCCGCCCGCGCTGACTTGTTTGATAACGGGCTGTGGGCGCTCGTGCCCGAGGCTGACCCGCCGCCCGAAGCTCTCAAATTGTTGAACGACTTTGCCCGGCTCACCGGGGCAACGCCGTTTTTTGTGGACGCGCTTGAGTATGATTCCCTGCTGGCCGGAACTAACACCTTGCCGGCCCTGTTGTCTGCGGCGCTGATTCAGGCAGTGAGCACCGCGCCCGGCTGGGCCGACGCGCGCAAACTGGCCGACCGCACCTTTGCCACCGCCACCGCGCCCGTCTCGTTTGTCAGCCCGGCCGCCGTTCGCGCCGCCACGCTTTTGAATCAGGCCGGCGCTCTCCACGCGCTTGACGAAGCCCAGAATCAACTCAGCCGAATACGCAAAGCCATTGCCGAAAATGACAGCGCCACACTCGATGCCCTGCTCACCGAAGCAACGCTCACTCGCGAAGTGTGGCTGAAGAAGCGCGCCGAAGCAGACTGGGAGGCCGAAGAGAAACCGGAATTCGAAACGCCCACCGCCGGGCAAGTACTGGGGCAGATGATTGGGCTGGGCCGGAAGAAGAAGTAAACAGTAAACAGTGAATAGTGAACAGTTCCAGCCGCACTGTTCACTGATGACTGTTCACTGATGACTATGCCCTTCTGCTACATCCTCGAATGCGCCGACGGCACGTTTTATACCGGCTGGACGACCGACCTGGAGCGGCGGGTGAAAACGCACAACGCCGGACGCGGCGCAAAATACACCAAACTTCGCCGCCCGGTGCGGCTGGTGTATTCGGAAAATTTGCCGAGCCGTTCCGCCGCGCAAAAACGCGAACTGGCAATCAAACGCCTGCCACGATTAAAGAAACAGGCGCTGATAAAATCCAATCTCTAATCTCCAATTCTCTAATCTCTAATTCCCGGAGACCCCCATGACCAATTCCAAAACCCAATGGATCGCCGACGAACTCGCCGGCCTCAGGCAGCAGGGCCTCTACAACAACATTCGGGCGCTCGGCTCGCCGCAGGGCGCGTGGCTGATCGTGGACGGCAAGCGCGTCCTCAACTTCTGCTCTAACAACTACCTCGGCCTGGCCAACCACCCGCGCCTTCTGGCCGCCGCCAAAGCCGCGATGGAAAAATATGGCCTCGGCCCGGCGGCAGTGCGCTCGATTGCCGGCACGACGGAACTGCATCTTGAACTCGAACGGCGGCTGGCAACCTTCAAAGGCGCCGAGGCCTGCATCACCTTTCAATCCGGGTTTACCGCCAACCTGGCCACTGTGCCTGCCCTCGTCGGCAAAGAAGACGTGGTCTTCTCCGACGAACTGAATCACGCCAGCATCATTGACGGCTGTCGTCTCTCCGGCGCAAAAATCGTCCGTTACTCGCACAACAACGTGAATAGCCTGCGCGAAGTGATCGCCGCCGAAAAGAAAACCGGCTTCCGCCGGGCCATGATCATCACCGACGGCGTGTTCAGCATGGACGGCGACATTGCGCCCCTGCCCGACGTTTTGAAAGTGGCTGAAGAGGAAGGCTACCTGCTCATGGTGGACGACGCGCACGGCGAAGGTGTGCTGGGCAAGGGCGGGCGCGGCATCGTGGATCACTTCAACCTTCACCACAAAGTGGATGTGGAAATCGGCACCCTGTCTAAAGCGTTTGGCGTGGTGGGCGGCTGTGTGGCCGGGGATGCCACCGTCGTCGAGTGGTTGCGCCAGCGTGGCCGCCCCTTCCTTTTTTCCAGCGCCATGACCGTGCCGGACGTGGCCGCCTGCCTGGCCGCCATTGACCTGCTCGAAGAGTCCACCGAACTTGTGGATCGCTTGTGGGACAACGCCCGCTACTTCAAAGCCGAGATGAAGACCTTCGGCTTCGACACCGGTGTTAGCGCCACGCCGATCACGCCGGTGATGTTGGGCGAAGCGCAACTGGCCCAGCAGTTCAGCCGGACTTTATTCGAGAACGGCGTGTTCGCCATGTCAATTGGTTTTCCGACCGTGCCCAAAGGCAAGGCCCGCATTCGGGTGATGATCTCTGCCGCCCATAGCCATGATGATTTGAATAAGGGGCTGGAGGCGTTTGTAAAGGTGGGGAAGGAACTACGTGTGATTTAGCTTAACACGGGAGGCCGCCATGAAGAAGTTGCAAACCGGCGTTATTGCCACAGTTTTGCTGGTGGCCGTTCTGGGCCTGGTCGGCGGCGTGGCCGGCCTGCGTGTGGTTGCCGACGGGTTGAGCCGCTATCGCACTTCGCGGACTCTATACCGGGCCGAGATTGAATGGCGGCACGGCAACCCGGTGGAAGCCGGGCGTTACTTTGTGAGCGGCCTGTGGATGATCGTGGACGGCGGCATGCGCTGGCAGGCGGCTCAAGTCTATTTGCTGCGCACCGACCAGTTGGTTCGTGAAAGTAAACTGCGCGAAGCGAGGAAGGTTTGCTACACCGCCGACGATCTTTTGGGGCAATATGACAATGCCTGGATGATGGATTACCGGTGTAGCCTGATTGGCTACCAGCCGCCGCCATAAATGATGATCGTAAAGAGGATATGACGATGCTCGATTTTGCTTCAGTGCGTAACAAACAAAAGACGATGGCCCAACTGGCCGACGGCCTGACGCTCGACGATTTGCGTCGCCTGACGGACGAAATGGTGGACACCATTCACAACTTGATCGCCGATTGCGTGGATGCCGACGTGATCTTTGGGCCGGATGATCCGATGGCCAAAGACGACGCGGCGGCGACGGATGACGAGGTGAACCTGGCCTGGACGCTGGGCCACGTGATTGTTCACACCACCGCCTCAGCTGAGGAGAGCGCGGCCCTGGCCGCCGAACTGGCGCGCGGCGTAGCCTGGCATGGTCGCTCGCGCAGTGAAGTGCCCTGGCAGGAAGTGACCACAATCCGGCAGTGCCGCGAGCGCCTCAAGGAAAGCCGCCGGATGCGGCTGGCAAGCCTGGAGATGTGGCCGGCCCGCCTGACTTCGACAACACCTATCAGCCTTTTGAGGGCAGTGAGCAGGTGAATTGCGTCAACCGCTTCATTCGCGGCCTCTCGCACGACGACAGCCACCTGAATCACATTGCCGAAATTGTGCGGCAGGCCCGGGCGGCCCGGCAGATCACACGTTGAGTATTTGAGCCAGCGAGGCCTGGGCCATCTCGCGAATATGTTGGTTGACGAAGTAACGGCTGAGGGTGTCAATCGAGAGATACTTGGCCCCGGCCACCAGCCGCACACACTGCGGCGCGCCGCACAGGCAGACAAAAGGCCGATCCATTTCCCATTCGGTGGACGGGTAGAAAAAGGTGAGTTCCTCACCGACGGCAATATCGCGGGCGGCGGTGATGGTGAGGCCCGTCGTGTCCACGATGGTATTGGGTTGGCATGAGTGGTTGAGGTAGGCCAGCACCCCCAGTTCTTCAATATGCGTATCCTGACCGACCTGGATGGTTTGATAGGTGGGTTGGCGGACAAGGTGATAGCCTTCGATGCGATAAATCAACTGGCCGCGAGTGTAAGGTTCGCCGGTGATGAGCCGCGCTCCGTAAGCACTGCCGCCGCGTTCAACGTGGATCATGGATTCCCTCCAACATTTATAGTGCAATATAAGGCCGAGTTGAGAAAAGTCAAGAGGCCGGGCGATATTTTAATGCTGACAGGAATTGAAGGTTGCGCTGAAAGCGGCTACAATTCAAAACCTCACTCATGAAAAAACTTCCCTCCCTCACGTCTCGTCTGGCCAACGCGCCCAAGCCGTTCCTCAAATGGGCGGGCGGCAAGACCCAGCTGCTCTCGCAACTCCAGCCGCTGTTTCCGCGCCAGTTCTCCGGCTACCACGAGCCGTTTGTCGGAAGCGCGGCGGTATATTTTCATCTCTACAATTTGATTCAGAGCGGCGAGTTGAAGGCTTCGCTGAAGCGAGTGAGCTTAACCGACTCCAATGAGGAACTGATCAATTGTTACCGCGCCGTTCGCGACGACGTGGAAGCCGTCATTGAGATCCTCGCCGATCACAAAGAGAACCACAGCCGCCGGTATTACTACGCTGTGCGCGCTGAGAGGCAACCTCACCAGAACAACGTGGAACGGGCCGCCCGCCTCATTTATCTCAACAAGACCTGTTACAACGGCCTCTACCGCGTCAACCGTAAAGGCCTGTTCAACGTGCCTATGGGCCGCTACAAAAATCCCGGCATCTTCGACCCCGATGAACTGCGCGCCGCCAGCCGCGCCCTCGACGGCGTGAGCATCGAAGTGGCCGACTTTCGCGACGTTCTCAAGCGGGCCAGGAAGGACGATTTCGTTTATTTTGATCCGCCGTACTATCCGTTGAGCAAGACGGCTAGCTTTACCAGTTACACCATGCAACCCTTTGGAAAGTTTGAGCACGAGTCGCTGGCGCTGGTGGCGCGGGCGCTTGATGAAAAAGGGTGCCGGGTGATGGTGAACAACTCGTGGTCGGATTACACCCGGCGGCTGTATTTTGGCTTCAAGCGTGTCGAGCTAAAGGCGAATCGATCCATCAACTCGAAGGCCGCCAAACGCGGCAAGATCAGTGAGATGGTGGTGGTGAACAAATAATCTCCGGCCGCATCACCTCGGTAGGCGGCTTTTTGTTTGGTGGCGCTACAAACGTTAGCCACCGGCCAGAGCTAACAACTTCTCCCTCAACGCCTCGGCCAGCGGCAGCACTTCCTCCGCCGGGGCGTGCGCCCCGGCTTTCGCTTTCAGCGCGGCAAAGTCGGCGGCGATTTGTTCCGCCGCCGCCGCATCTATTTTAGCCAACTCATCTTGAGCGGACTCAAACGCGGCTTGCGCCCGCGCCAGCGCGCCGAGCGCCCCGGCCAGTTCCGCGCCCTGCGCCGCCTGCGGGTATTCGATGGTAAAGACTTCCAGCCCCTGCGCGGCCTCCGACGCTTTCATCCGCGCTTCGATCATCGGGTCGGCGGGCGCGGGCCGGAAGAAGATCAGCGCCACCGCCAGAATCAAAACGGCAATGCTAACTGCCGCCAGCCCGATGAGCAGGGCAGGGTGGATGCGTTTGCGTTCACGATAAACGGCCATTCGTAATTCCTTATTCCAAAATCACCACCGCCGTCGCGCCCTCTTCGACGCGGGCCAGCGCGGACTCTGTCGCCGCCAGCACGCCGTCGGCGCCGGGCAGGCCGGTAAGGTCGAGCAAGCGCGAGCCGATGAGCAGGCGCACGCGTGGCGGGCCGCTCAGCAGATCAGGCACGGCGGCCAGCCGTTTGCGAAGCGCGGCCAGCAGGGTTTGGGGCGCGCCGGGGATGACGCGCTCGCTGTCTGCCGTCAGCCGCACCGCGCCGCGCCGATCCACGATCAACGCCTGCGCCCGCCGGAAGAAATTCCCACGCGCTTGATACACCCAGAAGCCGCCGGTGTCGGCCAGCAGAGTCAACGCTTCGGGTTGGACATGCGCCGTCTGCGCGGCCAGGGCGCGCGCCTCGGCCTCGTTAATTTCAGCCTGCGCCACGGGCGCGGCCAGCGCCACATGCCCGCTGGCGACGGCGCGCACGGTGCCGCGCTCCTCGTCGCGCTCGATCACCACCTGCACGCTCTCCGGTTCGGCCCCGGCGCGAATGGCGGCCTCTTCGGCCTCGCGGGCCAGCGCCTGCGCCGAGGCCGCGTCGCCGAGGGCGCGCTCCACTTCTTCGCGCACGCTGGCCAGTGCGTCACCCAACGACGAGATGATCTCTGCATGTTCGACGAGGCGATACGGCAGGCCCAGCCGCCCGGCCACTGCCGGGACAAGCGCGCCTGCCCCACCCCCGCCGCCGATCAATTGAAAGGCGTGGCGGCGCAGTTTGTATTCTTTCGATAACGCTTCGACCGCTTCGGCCACACGTTGCGCCGCGAGATCAAGCAGACGCCGCGCGGCCTCTTCCGCCGAACAGCCGAGGGCGCGCCCCAGCGCCGCAAATCCATTCAAGGCCGCCGCGCGCGAGCCGCGCGCGTACGCGCTCTCCGGCACGAGGCCGAGCGCGTTGGCCGCACACGTCACCGTCAACGCCCAGCGCCGCCCATCGCTTGATTTCACCACCGCATAATCCGCCGGGTCGCCCTCGCGCGGCGCGATGAACTCTAACTCCAACTCTTCTATACGGGCGATACGTGTATCGCCCCTACACAAACTTGCATACGGCAACCCGGCAATGTGCGCCGAGCGCGGGCCAACGTCCGCGATTTTTCGTCCGCGTATTCGGGCCATCGAGCCGCCGGCGATGCCCTGCACCCGCACGTCGAGCGAGCGCACGCACGTCGGATGATCCATCACCTGCACGTAACGCATCTCCGGCTGGCCGCCGCGAATCACGCCGAGGTTACTGCTCGTGCCGCCCACTTCGAGGAACACGCCATCGGCCACGCCGCCGGAGAGTAGCGCCCCGGCGAGACTGGCCGCCGGGCCGGAGAGCAGGGTGAGGATCGGGCGGCGGCGCAACGTGGCGAGGTCGGTCAGGCCGCCGTCACCGCGCATCACCATTAGCGGCGCATCCACGCCCGCCGCGCGCAAACTGCGCTCCACCAGTTCCGCCGTCTGCAACATTTTGGGAAGCAGGCTGGCGTTGATGGCGGCGGTGAGGGTGCGAATCTCCAGCCCGTACACGCCGGAGAGTTGATGCCCGGCCACCGCCGGGAGGCCGCGTTCAACGGCGGCATCGAGGATAAGCAGTTCGTGTTTGGGATCGTCCACCGAAAACGCTTCGCTGGCGACGATGGCTTGCACGCCGAGGGCGACGAGCGACTCGACGGCGCGGGCGGCGGCGGCGGGCGTGAGTCCGGCGGTGGTGTCTATGAAGACGTGGCGCGTGCGGAGAGCTTTGCCCGGCGCGAGGGGGATGTCGCCGACGCGGGTGCGGCGGGCGGCGTCGGCGGCGTCGCGCCCGCGCCCCATGCCCACCATGCCGACGAGGGCCGTGTCGCCCTCGAGCAGTGCGTTCACCGCTTGAGTGGTGCTATGCGCCACCAGCGACACGTGCTCGGCCTGAACGGCAGGATGGGCCAGCAGTTCGCTAAGCACTTGCACGATGCCGCGCGCCACGCCCTCCGCCGCGCTGTGGGTGGTAGGTATGAGGGCCTGCGCCACGAGCGCGTAAGGTTGGGTTTGAATTGCGACGGCTTTGGTGAACGTGCCGCCCACGTCTACGCCGAGGCGTAATTTGCTCATCTTCGCTTCACCATCTTGCCGGAGAACTCGAGCGCCATCAGCAGGCCCACGCGTCGAGATGGATAATCGGTGGCCGGCACACCGTGGGCGGCGAGGACGAGGGCAGTGTCTTTTTCCATGATCAACTGGCCTCTGGCGCCGGGGCGGGCGCCGGCTCAACGCGGCGCGATTTCCACCACATCGCCACGCCGCCGATTATATACACGCTCAACAAAAATGCTTGCGCGGCCAGCGTCTCCACCGTCGGGTGAATGCCGGTGAACTCGGCCACCGGGCGCGGCAAACGCGGGAAGACGCCGATGAGCGAGGTGGCGTTGATCAGCCCGGACTCTTGCAATCCTTGCGCGCCCTTGCCGATGAAGGCCACCGAGAGCAATATGACGATGCCAACGGCGAGGGTCATAAACGCGCGGATGGGCAGTTTGCGCCCGGCGCGCAGAATGAGCCACGCCACCACGCCCAGCGCGGCGGCCCCGGACAGAAAGCCGTACAGCACGAACAATTCCGAGCGGCGGCTGAGGCCGAGTAGGACTTCATAGAACAACACCGTCTCGAAGCCCTCGCGATACACGGCGGTGAAACCGAGGCCGAGGAGGCCCAGCGCGTTGCCGCTGGCCATGGCCGCCCACGCTCGCGCTTCCAAAAATTCCATCCACCGCTGGCGGTCGAGGCGGCCCACCAGCCAGAACGACACCCAGAACAACACGCCGACGGCGATAAACGAGATCACCGCTTCGAGCAGTTCGCGGCCTACCGGAGCGATTTGCACTACGAAGCGCAGCAACAGCCACGTCAGCGCAGTGGCGGCGAACGCCAACCCGATGCCGAGGACGACGTGCCGCCGCGCGGCGCGCATCCCGCCCGCTTGCAGGTAGCCCAGCAGGGCGGCGATGACTAGCACGGCCTCCAGCCCTTCGCGGAAGATGATGGTGAACGACGCGCCGAAGGCCAGCGCCGGGGCCAGCGCTCCCACCTCGGAGAACATGGCGTCAATCTCGTTCAGGCCGTCGCGCACCGAACGGGCAGATTGCTCCACGTCGGCCGCCGGAGCGCCAGCCTGCATTTTGGTGCGCAGGTCGGCGAAGCGGTATTCCATGTCCAGCGTCAGGTCGGCGTCCAGCACGCGCAAGGGAATTTCGATAGCCTCGAAGTGATCGAGATAGGCGGCGCGCGAGAATTTGTAAGCCGTCTCGAAATCGTTCAGGCGATAGGCGCGCATGGCCTGCTGGAGCGAATCGCGGATGGCTTCGGTTTCGGCGGGCACGTTCACGTCGCCGGGGCCGCCGTCCTGCGCCGCCACGCGCGGGGCGAGCGCGAGGGCGCACACGGCCAGAGCAACAAGAAAAGTGGACAGTCTCAATAGTTTCATACAACCCTCAAAACTTCATCCACAAAAGACACGAAGTTTTTTCTTGGTGTTCCTTCGTGTCCTTCGTAGATCATGTCGGTTATGGCTGAAAGCCGCGCTTTGGATTACTTCAACAACGCTTCGGCCTTATCCAGATTGGCGTTGATCTCACCGGCCAGAGTCTCAAGGTCGGCCAACGGCTTGCCGGCTTTGATGCCGTCGCGCAGGTCTTTGAACTGCGTTTCGAGAGTCTCGACCAGTTCTTTATCCTTCGAGAGCAAGTCGCCTTCAAGGTGCTCGAAGCCGTCGAGATAGGCACTGGCCGCCAGTTCGTAGGCCTCGTCGTTCTTGCCCTCTTTGTATTCTTCCAGCGAGCGATCCACTTTCTCGCGAATGGCGGCGACAACTTCGGCGGGCGACTGCGTCACTGTCTCACCCAACCCCACCGCCTCGCGCAGTTCGGCCACGATCTTGTCAACGTGCTCTTCGACCTCTTCGGGATCAACCGCCTGTTCAAGCGGAGTCACGCCGGGAAAGGCCGCCTCTAACTTGATAAACTGCTCCTCAATTTCCTCGTGCTCGTTGGGATGCTCAGCCTTCACCACAGCCTCAATGGCCTCGTAATGCTCTTTGGCTACAGTGAGGAACCCCAGCGCATCCTGATATTCGACGACTTCGGCGATCTTGCCTTCGCTCACGGCTTCGGCGTATTCTTCTTCCACGCCTTCCAGCAGGCCGTGAATCACTTCGCCCTGAAAGGCGGGATCACCGGTTAGCGCGCCGACGAGGGTTTGCCCGGCGGCGGCCACCGCGTCGAGCGCGGCCTGATGCGCGGCCTTGACTGTGGCCGCCTCCCCGGCGGCCCCGGCCAGCGTGACGTAACCGTCGAGCGCGTCCTTGAGGGCAACATCGGCATTCGTCGCCTTCAATTCATCGGCCACAACGTTGAACAACTCTTCCACCGGATGTCCGGCGTGCGTCGCGGCCAGTTCGAACTCGCCCGCTTCCCACAGCGGCAAGCTGACGATCAGATGGCCCTTCATCTTGCTCAGGGCGACAATGTGCTTGACATCTTCGTCGCTAAAGGCCGGGGAGGCCGGTTGGGTGGGGGAATCCGCCACAACGGGGGCCGCCGTCGGCGTGGGGGCGGGGGCCGGTTGACAGGCCGCCAGCGCCATCGTCAGCAACACCATCAGCCCGGCTGCTTTTTGAATAAATTTGAACATCGGTCTTCTTCTCCTTGTTTTCTTGAAAGTTGTTTGACCGAAGCGCACAGCCGGACTACAATGGCAGTTGCGTGAGTGGCAGTCCGCTGCCGCTCCGGAAGAAGCGCCGGCCGCATACCGGCGCTTTACGTTTAAGTGGGGCCTACCAAACGTTATGCGTTGTTTGCCTGCGCCTCACCTCCTTCTACCGCCTGATGTTTGCGGGCGCACTCGGCGCAGTAGCCCTCGAAGCACACGCAGGCGTGCGCGAACACCAGCCCCAGCGCCTCGCCAAGTTCTCGTTGCGCCTGCCGGATGCGCGGCGTTTCCACCTCGATCACTTTGCCGCAACCGAGGCAGGTGAAGTGATAGTGCTCACGCTTGCCGACGGCTTCGTAATACTCGCGCTTGTGGTCGCGCGCAAAATACCGTTGCTCCACCAGCCCCATTTCCTTCAACACGGCCAGCGTGCGATACACTGTCGCCAGGTTCAGGCCGGAGTGTCGGCGGTGGGCCAGCGCGCAAATTCCCTCTGCGTCCAGGTGCTCATCGCTTTCGCGCAAGATCGAAAGGATCAGCGCCCGTTGTGGGGTGAGCCGCCGCCGGGCGGCGTGCAGTGAGTCGGCAAGTTGGGCGGCGAGGGGATTGTTGTTCGGCGTCATGCGGCGCTGGCCTTTCTGCTAATGCAAATCATTTGCATGAGCGCGAGTGTAGCCGCCGCCGCCAGCACAAGTCAAGATAAAGACGTTAACTTCTAGATTTGCCGGCTGAAAGACGAGAAGAGAACCGGCGTTAACTTGAAAGTTGACGGGGATTAAGAGATCACCTTATGCAGACTTGAGAATATGGTTCTTGTGAGATAATCAGCCCGAGCGGTTAGTTGGCAACCAATTTATACCCGATGCCAGTCACAGTTTCGATGCTCACCTGGCTGCCTGCCAGGACCTTGCGAAGATGGGCGATATGCACATCTATCGTGCGCGTCTGACCGAAATAGTCGAATCCCCAGACAAGGTCCAGCAATTTCTCGCGGGTGAGGACGATGCCGCGATTTTCCGCCAGGGTTAGCAGGAGGTCGAACTCTTTGGCGCGCAGGGTCGCGGCTTTTCCGGCTACCTTTACTTCACGCCGGGCAGGATCAATGGTCACATCTGCCAGGTGTAAAGGACTGGTGCTTTCGCCTTTGGGCGTGCGCTCACTGCGCCGCAGGATGGCTTTCACACGAGCTACCAACTCGCGAGGATTGAAAGGCTTCGTCATGTAATCGTCCGCGCCCAATTCCAGGCCGATGATTTTATCTACATCTTCATCCCGGGCGGTGAGCATGATAATGGGCAGGTCGGACTTTGCTCGTACCCGGCGGCATACTTCATACCCATCTACTTGGGGTAACATGAGATCCAACACCATAAGGGCCGGACTGTCTTTGGCAACGCGGTCAATGGCGCTCTGGCCGTCACCGACGGCCAGAGTGCGGAAGCCCTCTCGCTCCAGGTATAATTTGGCCAGTTCCAAGATATTGGGTTCGTCGTCAACCAGCAGGATCAGTTCACCGGGCATGCCGGAAGGATAACACAAAAGGCTCAATATCAAAAAATTGACATGTTCAACTCTCTCCGCTCCCGCCTCATCGCTTCATACATTCTGATTGTCGTCGTTTGCCTCCTCCTCGTTGGCATCTCCTTGTTGTTCTTCATTCGCTCCAATTCCATTGTTGAAAGAATTGATGTCAGCCACCTGACCGAAGTGGCGCGCACGGCTCTGCGCCCCAACACGCTCCCAGCCGGCATCTCAGTTGACGAGTTGAACCGCCTGGCAACGGACGTGGCGGCGGCTAACGAGGTGCGGGTGATGTTTGTGGATGAAAGCGGGCGAGTGGCGGTGGACAGCGCCGTCCTGTCGAACGAAGTTCCGGCTGGCGACATTCCTCAAGTTGAATTGCGGCCCAACGCCCAGCGCGGCGTGGTGCGCGACGCCGCGAACCAGACCTGGATTTATATCTCACGCCCTGCCGGGCCGCCCGGCTGGCAGGGCGTGCTGGCCTTGCAACGCACCACGCCGCTTCAGTTTTTGCGCGAGAATTTTCTGACGCCTCTCGTTCAGGCGGCGGCGGTGGGTGTTGTTCTGTCGGTGATCATGGCATTGCTCATCGCCCAGTGGGTGGCGACGCCTCTGCAAAAAGCCTCGGCGGCGGCGGCGGCAATTACGCACGGCAAGTTTGATCAGCCGGTGCCGGTGAGCGGGCCGACGGAAGTCAGATCACTGGCCAAATCGTTCAACGAGATGACGGCGCGGGTCAACGCCAGCCTGCAAGCCCGGCGCGATTTTGTAGCCAACGTCTCGCACGAACTCAAGACGCCGCTCACTTCGATTCAGGGTTTCTCACAAGCGATTCTGGACGGGGCGGCCGCCGACCCGGAAGCCGTCCGTCGCGCGGCGACGATCATCAACGACGAGGCCGATCGGATGCGGCGCTCGGTAGAAGGCCTGCTTGACCTGGCCCGGCTCGACGCCGGGCAATCGGCCCTGCACCGCGAGCCAACCGATCTGGCAACAGTGCTGACCTCGATGACCGAGAAGCTCAGCCTGCGCGCCGCCGAAAAGAAAATTGTCTTGCGCGCCCAAATTGATCCTCTACCCTCAATGGTGGCCGACCCCGACCGGCTGGCGCAAGTGTTCGCCAACCTGCTCGACAATGCCCTCAAGTACACGCCAAGCGGCGGCACAGTGACTCTCACCGCCAAACTGGAAGCGGGCTGGGCAACCGTCGCCGTCACCGACACCGGCAGTGGCATCCCGGTTGAAGACTTGCCGCATATCTTCGAGCGTTTCTATCGCGTGGAGAAGTCGAAGGCGGCAGGCCGGGGTTATGGTTTGGGGCTGGCGATCACCAAAGAGATCGTGCAGGCGCACGGCGGCGCGATCTCGGCTGAGAGTGTGTCGGGCCTCGGCACCAAGTTCACCGTCCGCCTGCCGCTGGCCCAGAGCGATGACACGACGGTGGCGAGGAAGCGGCCAGGGTTGGGGAGACAGACTGACAAGATGGCAAGATGACAAGCTGTTGTTGTTTCGCCTTATTACCCTGTCACCTTGTCCAGTAATTTCAAAAAGCAAAGTCAAAGGAGTTGCAATGAATCAACTGATCACCTGGGCGAAAGCCCATCCCAGATTAAGCGCCTGGGTTGCGCTGGCTATTGGCATGGTCGCCATCATATCTTACGAGGCCCGTGATGTGGGCCTGCTACCGGCGCAGTGGGTGGCCCTCATTGTCGCCACAACATTGGTGGCCGGGCTGTGCGTTTGGATTATCGGTTGGGATGACGACGAGGAAGACCAGAAGGCGGAAGGCAGTAAGCAGTAAGAAATGGACAGTGGATCGTGAACAGTTGTCAATCATGCTCACTGTTCACTGGAATTCACCACCAGGGCAGAAACGAGGTGCGGGTGCGGTTGTTGAGGTTCCGGAATTTCACGTCAATGTCAATTGAAACCCTCTCCCCAGGTCGAGTCTGGCCGAAGGGGATTTCCAGGTGCGTCAAGCCGCGTGTGTCGGTGAGGGCCAATGTGTAGGACTGGTCACCTGAGGCAAAATGGACGATGGCGGTAACTAAAGCGCCCTGGATGGCTTGCTTGTGCTGGTCGCCGACATAGACGTAAATCGTCTGTGAGCCGGTTCGGCCCGTCACCGGTTTCTGCACCGAAGCCCAGGTGGTCAACGAGGTCACATTTCGCAGTTGACTGGGCTTGGGTAGAAGTTCATCCCGATCTTCTCCCAGAATATCGAAGGCAACCGAGCCGATCAGCGCCAATTGAACTTTCTGGTTCGTGGGTTTTTCGGGGTGCCACTCCATCTGCGCCCGCTGGAAGTACTGGATGATCCGGTCGCTCTGAGTGATAGCTTCGCTGATCGGGTAACCGAACACATCCAGACCGCCTTTCGCCTTGAAGTAATCGAGGAAGGCGTAGCAAACGGAATGGCCTGTTTCAGGGAAGTATTTGCAATGCGGATTGTTGGCGGCGGGAATTTGGCCGGGCTCGAGGCGGGGCCGAGAATAACCCAGTTGGTCGCCCAACAAGCCCAACTGAACCTGGAAGTCTGCCGGGTTTTCGGGATGCCATTCAAAACGGGCGCGCTGGAAATATTGCACCAGCCGCCCGTTTTCATTTACATATTCGTCGGTGATGGGGAAGCCAAAGATTTCCAGCCCGCCGTGCTCGTCGAAGAATTTCAGAAACGGCCCCCGGACGGCATGGCCGGTTTCGTCAAAATAACGTTCGCCACCCTCTGTTTGCGCCAGAACTGCTGCCGAGACCAACACCAAAACCAGGCCGGCAACGACGAACGCCGAGACCCGCAAATACCAACCCCAGGTTGACTTATTCCATCTCACGAATGCATTGACTCCATCAATGATTATAAGCATTAGGGGTATGGAACACAAGTGACTTTTGGAGGAAACTCGTCACCCGATCATATTTGCCCAGACCTGATCTTCAAATAACTCTCATAACGGTGCGCTCGTATTTCGCCTCGCGCCACCGCCGACCGAACAGCACAACCCTCTTCTCGAACATGCGTGCAATCGTTGAAGCCGCAGCCGGACACATAAGGTCGAATATCCGGGAAATAGCCGTCCAGTTCATAGGGGTCAATATCGTGAAGCGTCAGGGCGCGGATGCCGGGCGTGTCGGCCACCCAGCCGCCATCACTCAGCGCGATCAGTTCGGGATGAACGGTGGTGTGCCGCCCTTTTTGAGTGGCCCGACTCACCGTTTTGGCCGCCAGCCCCAACCCAGGCTGGAGAGCGTTAAGTAGCGATGACTTGCCCACGCCGCTCGGCCCGGCCAGGGCCGAAATTCGGCCTGCCAATTGTAATTTTAGTTCGGCCACGCCGTGGCTGGTATAGGCGCTGGTGTAAATCACCCGGTAACCCAGCGGCTCATAACCGGCAAACAACTCGCGAGCTTCGGCCTCTGAAACCAGGTCAGCCTTGTTGGCGCAAATAATGGCCGGGATACCGTTGGCCTCAGCCACCACCAGAAAACGATCCAACATGCCAAGCCGGGGCGCGGGTTGAGCGCAGGCAAAAACGAAAACAGCCTGATCGGGGTTGGCGAGGATGACCGATTCGCGTTCGACTTCGTCGGCGGCGCGCGCGGCGCGGCCTTTGGGTGACGGCTTGCGCCGAGCCAGCGCCCGATCGCGGGGGGCCACCGACTCGATTGCCCCGGAGCCGTCGGCCAAAACCGAGATCATCACCCGGTCGCCAACCGTCGCCAGATCAGTCTCGCGCGGGCCGCGTTTGAGCTTGCCGCGCAGTTGGCACACCACCGGGCCGTTCTCAGTGTGAACAGTAAAGAAACCGGATTGGGCTTTGATGATCAGGCCGGGTTGCATGTACTGGAAGTTGGAAGCTGGAGGTTGGATGTTAGAGCTGCGAACTCCGATCTCCAACCTCTAACTTCCTATTATCTGGGCGTCGGTGTGCTGGTTTCCAGCGGGGCGGGTTGGGTTTCGGTGGGCGTTTCACTCGGCGTGGCGGTCAACCCGATCTCGGCTTCCCATTCGTAAAGCGTAGCCGGTCGCCCAAAAAAGTAGCTTTCCACGATCCGGCGGAAGACAGGCGCGGCCCATTCTGATCCTTCGCCGCGACTCGTCAACACGACGGCGATGGCGATGTCGGGTTTGTCGTCGCGGTTGGCCTGGGTGTAACCGGCGAACCAGGCGTGAGGCTTGCCGCCGGTGGTGTTTTCAGCCGTGCCGGTCTTGCCGTAGATCGGAATCTGCAAGCCGAGGAAGCGTTGCCGGGCGGTGCCTCGAGGATTATTAACCACGCCGAACAATCCTTCGCGAATGACTTCAAGTTGCTCCGGGGTGAGCGGCAACTGACCGATGACCTCTGGCTTGAATTCATACACCGGCGCTTCACCCGGCGCGGCGATGTACGACACCAGTTGAGGCCGGTAGAGCGTGCCGCCGTTGCCGATGGCGGCGTAGATGTTTGCCATTTGCAAAGGCGTCACTTGCAGGAATCCCTGGCCGATGGCCATGTTCACGCTGTCGCCCGCCGACCACGGCTCGCCCACGTTTTGCTGTTTCCAAGCGTCGTCGGGAACCAGGCCGCCCACCTCTTCATTCGTGTCGCTCGAAAGGCCGATGATGCCGGTGGGTGCGCCCAGCCCAAACTGCCGCGCCACCTTCGGCAGGAACTCCGGCTCTTTGTTGTAGACTTCCAAGCCAATGTGATAGTTGTAAGGATTGCAGGAGAAGATGAGGGCCTCGGGCAAGTTAATCTCGCCGTGCGGCGGCAAGTCGTGAGACACCGTCCAGTCGTACTTGATGAAGTTCGGGCCAAGTTCGTCCCACACGCCGGTGCAGTTATACGTCGTGTCGCGGTTGAACAAGCCAGACATCATGCCCGCCGCAACATTCACCACCTTGAACACTGAGCCGGGCGGGTACAAGGCTTGAGTGACGCGATTGACCAGCGGCTGGTAGGGACTGCTCAACACCGCGCCAAGTGTGGCCGAGTTGGGGTTGGTGTAATCGAACAGGTTGGGGTCGAACGGCGGGCTGGAAGCAAAAGCCAGCACTTCGCCGGTGTTCAAGTTCAACACCACCGCCGCCCCGGTCATGTCGCCCAGGGCCTGCACGACCTGCTTTTGAAAGTCGCGGTCAAGCGTGGTGTAGATCGCCTGAGACGGCGCGGCTTCGCTTTCAGCCAGGGCGGTTGCAATTTGCCCGCCGGGAGTTAACACCAACAACTTTCCCCCGCGCTTGCCAGCCAGGTATTGCTCGCCCCACAACTCCAAGCCGGTCTGGCCCACCACCTCATCGCCGCGATAGCCTAGCGATTGATAGAACTCCAACGCCTCTGCCGGAATGCTGGCCACGTAACCCACCGCATGCGGCGCGCCCAGCGGGCCGTTGAGATAGTAGCGGGTGGAGTACGTTTGCAGTTGCAGGCCACCCAATGTTGAAAGGACGTTGAAACGCTCGGCCACCTGTTCGGCAGAGGCTTCGCCCACTTGAATGTACCAGTCGGGTTGCGCATTTTGATAGAGCGCCTTGATGACTTCCGGGTGACGACCGGTGAGGGCCGACAGTTCGCGCAGAAGGGTATCCTCGTCGGTGATCTGGCCGGGGACGATGCCAATGGCCACCGCCTCGGCCTGGGCGGCGAACGCCAGCCCGTTGCGGTCGTAGACGTTGGCTCGCGCCGGAATCTTGTAATCCATGAACAGCGAGTTGCCGCCCCTAAGTTCAGGCAGGAGCAGGCCGTCGTCCCACGACACGCCCCAGCGCCCTTTCTCGAAACGCAAAGGCATGGTGATCTCGCGAGTCAGATCGCCCACCAGCGCCGTGTGAAACGTGGCCTTGAACAGCACTTCGGCGTCCAGTTCGCTTTGCAGGGCTTGCAGGATTGACGTTTCGAGCGTGCTCAACGTCATCTGGACGGTGGCATCTTTGTAATGGTTGACGAAGTCTTCCTGCGAGATGGCCGCCTGCGAGAGCGGCGTGAGCAGGCTGTACATGCCCGTGTAGTCGCGCTCCTGCCAGGCTTTGAGAAACGCGCCCGCCGTGCCTTCGGGGTTGGGGGGCAGGGAGGTGACAAGGTTCGGAGCGGGCAGAGTGGGCGTGGCCGAGGGTGGCGAGGTAACCAGGCCGCAAGCGGCGAGCAATGTCAGGATGATGAAGTAGAAAGGTCTTTTGAGAGTCACGTGTGTGTTTAGAACAACGGATTGGCGGAATTTAACGGATCAGGGGCGTTTCCTTGTTTTCCCTTGTTTCCAGAATTTCCTTGTACACCGGGCACTGATAATTGTTGAACTGCTGGCAGGTTGCTGGCACGTCAGCCGGCGGCTCGATACCTAGCCGGCGCAGAGCGCGGGTGAGGTGACAGAGCGGCAAGCCCATCACGCTGGCGTAGCAGTGGCTAAAGTTTTCCACCGGGCGAAAGCCGTTGTGCTGGATAGCGTACGCCCCGGCCTTGTCCAACGGGTCACCCGTCGCCACATAATCGGCCAACGCCTCATCCGAATAATTTCGCATCGGCACTTCACTGTGGCACAGCTCTTCATGAAGTTCCTCGCTTCGTCTGTCGAAAATTGCAACCGCCGACATCACTTCATGCGTCCGCCCGCGCAGTTTCACCAGCATCGCCCGCGCTTCCTCAGCCGAGCGCGGCTTGCCCAAAATTTCGCCGTCAACCACCACTTCTGTGTCGGCGGCAATTACAATCTCCAATTCTCTAATCTCGTTATTAGGAGATTGGAGATTAGAGATTGCTTCCGCCTTCTCCTTCGCCACCCGGCTCACGTACTCAACCGGCGTTTCGTCTGTCTGCGGCGTCTCGTCAATTCCGGCGGCGCGCACTTCGAACGGCAAGCCGAGCAGTGCCAGTAGTTCACGGCGGCGGGGCGAGGCAGAGGCAAGGATGAGTGAAGGCATAAGTGCTTATGAACTCGCCCGGTCATTCTAGCATAGTTGAATGTTACAATTCCTTCCGGCGGTCGCTCTAACTTGACTCTAACTTCCTGCTCCCATCATGCATATTGACATCTTTACCCTTTTCCCGGCCATGTTCGACGCTTACCTGCAAGAGAGCATCCTCAAGCGGGCGCAAGCGGCGGGCCTGCTCACCGTTCAGGCGCACAACATTCGCGACTGGGCGACCGACAAGCACCACGTCACCGACGACGCCCCTTACGGCGGCGGCGGCGGCATGGTGATGAAGGCCGAGCCGATCTTTGCGGCGGTGGAAAGTGTATTGCAAACCCCAAAATCCCAAAATCCCAAAATCCCAATTATCCTGCTTTCACCCACAGGCCGTAAATTCACCCAGAGTGTGGCCCGCGAACTTGCCGGACACGAACGGTTCGCTCTCATTTGTGGTCGCTACGAAGGCGTGGATGAGCGTGTGCGCGAACACTTGGTCACTGACGAGATTTCGATTGGCGATTACGTGTTGACCGGCGGCGAGCTTCCGGCGCTGGTGATCGTTGATGCGGTGGCCCGTCACCTGCCCGGCGTGCTTGGCGATGAAGACGCCGTCAAAGACGACTCACATGCCAGCGGCTTGCTTGAATATCCACACTACACCCGCCCGCCCGAATTTCGCGGCTGGGTCGTGCCGAGCGTTTTGCAATCCGGCGACCACGCCAAAATTGCCCGCTGGCGGCGAGAGCAATCGCTTCGCCGAACGTGGCAATTGCGGCCCGACTTGCTGCTCACGGCTGAGTTGAGTGAGGAGGATAAGAGGTTTTTGTTGACGCTGGCGGAAGAAAGCATTCGGGAGTCAGTAGCCAGAAGCCAGAATGTTGAGACCCCTTTATGATATGAAAGGATCGCCAAAATGGACACTAATATTGCTGAGGCTTCAAGAAAAGAGGCAGAGCCGACAAGGCAAGATTCATGAACATTGCCCAAGGCTCACTTGAGGAAAGCCGCTACTATTTGATTCTAGCCAATGACCTTTGCCTACGCCGATACTCGAAATCTGCTATCTCAACTTGCTGAGGTTAGCAAGATTCTTGAAGCTTATTCTTCGGCTATTCTTTCTTCTGACTTCTAAATTCTGACTCCTGTATAATCCTCACCATGCTGAGTGTCGGCCAACTCCTGCGCGACCGCTATCGCGTTGAGTCCTTGCCAGAAGGCAACTTGCTTGCTTATCGCGGCCACGATGTTGAAGAAGATCGCGCCTGCGCCATCAAAGAATTTGAAGGCGAAGAAGTCGCTCTCTTCGAACGTTCTGCCGAAGCCCTGGCCTCGCACAACCACCCCAACCTGCCTGCGCTTTACGAGCACTTCACCCTCGACTCCCGGCTTTACGTTGTCCTTGAATGGCCCGAAGGCGAAAACCTGCAAGCCCGCCTCAAACGCGACGGCAAACTGGCCGAGCCTGAAGCCACGCAATGGGTAAGCCAAACCCTCACCGCCCTCGACTACATTCGCACCCTCAACCTGCCCCTCGGTCGCGGCGGCTTCTCCCCGGCCCACGTCTGGATCGACTCCGGCGGCCAGGCCAAACTTTATGGCCCCGGCCTCACCGAACTGGCCGCACCCCCCGACCGCGCCCCCTTCACCGCGCCCGAAGGCGGCGACGACGCCCGAGCCGACATCTACTCTGCCGGAGCAACCCTCTTCGCGCTTCTCACCGCCCGCCTGCCGGAGCAAGCCTCGCCGCGCAAGTTCAACCCGGACATCACCCTGCCTACCGCGCAAGTCATCCAGCGCGCGCTCGCCCATCGCCCCGAAGCCCGCTACGCCACCATCCGCGACATGCGCAAGGCGCTGGGCCGGGCCAAGCCGCGCGCGCGCGAAGCGCGAGTCGATCTGGCCCTGGGCGCGCCACGAGTCAAGCCGCAACCGCTCCTGATCGGCCTGGGCCTCATTGCCTTGCTGATCATTGGCGCTCTGATCGTCCGCAACCCGCTCGCCGCCACCATTTCCGCCACGCCAACGCTTGCAGAATCCGGGGCGACCGCCACTGTCCCTCAACCGTCTTCCACGCCCGTTCCGGCCATTACGCTCACAAACACCGCTCCGGTTCCTACCAGAACACCCTCGTCCCGGCCACCGTCGGCGACCCCGTTTTTGAATCTGACGCCCGAAGTCGGCACAACTGCGATTTCGCCGGTTGATAATATGGTGCTGGTCTTCGTCCCTGCGGGTGAGTTCATCATGGGCTCGCCCGACGACGACTTGCAGGCTTTTGGCAACGAGAAGCCGGAGCATGCGGAGAACGTGGCCGCTTTCTGGCTCGACCGCAGCGAGGTGACCAACGCTCAATATCAATTGTGCGTTGAGGCCGGCGACTGCGCGCCGCCCGCCCGAACCGACTCGACGACGCGCTCCAGTTACTACGGCGCCCCGGCCTTTGACGACTATCCCGTCATCTGGGTGAACTGGTTGCAGGCCGGCGCTTACTGCGAGTGGGCGGGCCGCCGCCTGCCAACCGAGGCCGAGTGGGAGAAGGCCGCGCGCGGAACCGATGGCCGGGCTTATCCCTGGGGCAACCAGCCGCCGGACAACACCTTGCTCAACTTCAACCTGGCTTCGGGCGATACCACCCAAGTCGGAGCGTTCCCGAACGGGGCCAGTCCTTACGGCGGCAACCGGCCCGTCAACCGCCGTTCACTCCACACGGCCGAAGTTATCCACATTCACACCCAGTGTTCGCCCTCTGATTCCACAACCTGCACACAGCCTCTCGAGC
>JACPWC010000037.1 GCA_016197225.1 Chloroflexota bacterium | reverse complement strand
AAACCTGCTCCCATAACGTTGCCTGTGTTGCGAAGGGCAGGGCGATGGCGAGCAAGATGAGGGCGGCCAGCGCCTGGGCGGCAAAGGCGAAGCGGAGCGTCGGTCGTAAGCGCAATGCCTTGGCGCTGTCACTCATCCCACGACTCTTACGAAGGGCAGTCACTACTGAAGAGGATAAGTCGCGTTCCAGCGGCACGTCCGGCAGGGACTCAAGCGCGGCGAAGAGGGCGCGCAGTCCGGCCAGGCGGGCGGCGCAGTCCGGGCAGGCGGCGAGGTGCGCCTCAACTTCGGCGTGGCGGGCCGGGTCGAGGGCAGAGTCGAGGTACTCGTTGAAGGCGATGTCGTCCAAGTGCGTCATTGCTTTAGCACGCAGATAAACGCTGATTTGAAATGATGAACGCAGATTTTTATGAAGGTTTATCTGCGTTTATCAGCGGTTGTTCAGCGTTCATCTGCGTTCCAGTTTTTCGGCCAGCAGTTTGCGGGCGCGGAAGATGTGACTCTTCACGTCGCTCAATGGAATGCTCAGCAGGCCGGCGATCTCATCATAGCTCATGTCCTGAAAGTGCCGCAATTCGATCACGGCCCGGTAATTCGGCGGCAGGGCCAGAATAGCGGCGCGCACCAGCTCGGCTTGCTCCCTTGCTTCGCGGATCGCCTCCGGCTTGCCCCGCTCGTCCTCGTCGCGTTCTTCGTCCAGCGGCGCGTCTGCCGGGGCCTGGGCCGAGAGACGGTTGAGGCAATGGTTGGCGGCCACCCGTCGCATCCAGGGGCCAAAAGGCCGATCCGGGTCAAACGTGCCGAGTCGTTCATAGGCTCGAATAAAGGCCTCCTGGGCCAGGTCTTCGGCTTCGCGCCGCTCGCCCATCAATCGGTAACACACGTTGAACACCGACGTTTGAGTGCGGCGGACGAGTTCGCCAAAGGCTTCAGCGTCGCCGCGCCGGGCGCGGAGCACAAGGTCGCGGTCGCTAACGTCAGGCATGCCTGTAAACTATACAGGAGAATTGATCTAAAAGTTGCGCGTCGGGCGAAAGACGACAGCCTCCGTCTTTCGTCTATAATCTCTTCATGCTCACTCTGCGCCAGGCGCTTCAACTCCCCGGATTCGAGAAAGCTCAGGTTGTCGCCGGCGAAGGCGGCCTTGATCACATTATCCGCCGCGCTCACGTGGTGGACATCCCCGGCACCGACTACGCCGACTGGGGCCGGGGTCTGTTGATGTTCACTGCCGGTTATGGGATTAAGGACAACCCGGCCGAGCAAAAAATTTTCATCCCGGCGCTGGCCGAGCAGGGGTTGGCCGGCATGGTGTTTTCTACCGGCTGGTATTTTGAGGCCGTGCCGGAAGTGATGCGCCGGGCGGCGGACGAATACGGTTTCCCCATCATTGCCGTGCCGCCCGATGTGCAATTCATCAACCTCATTGAGCGGCTGTACCTGGAGATCCTCAACGAACAGTTTGCGCTGAAGGAACGCGCCGACGACATCCACCGCCGGCTGACTCAGTTGGTGCTGGAGGGCGGCGACCTCTCCTCGTTGACTGAAACCCTGGCCGCCATTCTCAACCGCTCGGTGCTGATCGAAAGCCCGGCCTTTGAAGTGCTGGCCTCGACCCTTCACGGGCCAGTGGACGAAAACCGTTTGCGGGCCATTGAGCTTGGCTATACGCCGCGCGAGGTCAGCCAGCGGTTAATGAAACGCGGCATCTACGCCCAACTACAAGAAAAGATGAAACCGGTTCGCGTGGGAACCATGCCCGACATTGGCATGACGATGGAACGGGTGATTGCGCCTATTGTGGCTCGCCGCGAAATTTACGGCTACATTTGGGTGGTAGCCGGCGATCATCCGCTGACCGATCTGGACGAGTTGGCAATCGAACACGCGGCGACGGTGGCGGCGCTGGTGATGGTGAAGGAGCAGGCGGTGCGCGAGGCCCAGCAGGCGGCGCGCGGCGACTTTTTGAGGGTCAGTGGGGGCTGGTTGTGGTGCGCGAGCAAGGCATTGCCCTAATTATCGAATCGAAATCGAACGCAACCGGGCAGGCGCTGGCGCAAAGAATGGTGGCCGAGATTGGCAACCGGTCTCAAACGTTGAGGACGGGCGTGGGGCAAACGACCAACGACAAGTCACTGCGGCGGGTTTACGATGAAGCGTTGGAGGCCGCCATGATCGGCGGGCAGTTCAGCGGGATGCCCGTCACTTGTTTTTGGGAACTGGGTCTGCTCGACTGGCTTTATCGTTTGCCTGCCGACGTGCTGGCGGCCAACCCCTATCTTGCCAAAATTGAGGCGCTGGCCGAGCACGACCGCAAGAATAACAGCGATCTGGCGCGGACGCTGGCGGCCTATCTCGATTACAACGGGGCGCTGGCCGAAGCGGCCTCGGCCCTCAGCGTTCACCGGAACACGATGCTCTACAGGTTGGGACGGATCGAGTCAATTTTGGGAGTCGATCTGCGCAATGTGTCTCAGCGACTGAACCTGCACGTGGCGGTGAAGGCCTATTACTTGAGAGCGACCCAAACCACAAAGCTGAGTTCGGCTTCTCTGTAGCGTCCTGTCAGTTCCGAAACGCCTCAATCGGTTCCAACTGTGCTGCGCGCACCGCCGGGTAAGTTCCCGACAACAAGCCGATTCCGCCACCGACAAGTGGGGCCAGGAGGGGCGCCGCCGGGTCCAGCACCGGAGTCCAGACCTGGTAGGCCGAGACGGCCACCACAATGAGAACGCCCAGGCTGGCGCCGAGCACGCCTCCAATCAGCCCCATCGAAGCGCTCTCGAGCAAGAACTGCGCGGCGATGTGCCCGCGTGTGGCGCCGATGGCCCGGCGCAGGCCGATTTCACTGATCCGCTCAATCACCGACACGAGCGTAATGTTGGCGATGCCGATAGCGCCGACAATCAGAGACAAACCGCCCAGCAAGACGAACATCGTATTCAGGTCAGTCTGCACCGTGTCGCGCACACGCTGAGGCTCCGGGGGAAACTCAACTCTGAGAATCTTGGGGTTATCGGGCCGCAACGCCAATGGGGATTGCCGGGCGATGAGAGAGGCCGCGCCAATGCGAGTCTCGATGATCACGGTGCCAGGACCCGCCAAGCCAAAATCCTGTCGGGCCGTGCCTTCGGGAATGATGACTGCGCCCAGCAGTTCGGGCTGGCGGGCGACGCCGCGCAAGATGCCGATAACCAGGTAGAGGTTATCGCCGATGGCAATTGCCGGCAACTGCTTGAGGTTAACAATACCGAGCCGGAGCGCGGCCGTCGGGCCAAGCACGGCAACCCGATCCTTCCTCTCCGAATGTCCCAAGTCGGGCAAACGTCCGGTCTCAAGCTCCGCTCTGACTGCCGCAAACAGGCCGGGCGAAGCCGCCTTGACCGAAAGCCGGAAAGCGGTCTGGCTCTGCGGGTCTCTCACCAGCGATGTGCTCACCAGCGCACTTCCGACATTGACCTCACTTAGCGTTCCGACGGCGGCGACGCCGTTCAACCGGCCAAGACGGGTGGGGGCGTCCCAGGGAATGGCTTTGGGGTCAACGCCCGTCGGGCCGGGCTTGGCGGCAACGACAATACCGGTGGCGGCTAACTCGTCGAAGGCGCTGATGATGCGGTTGTTGGCGGTGCGAGACAGGCCCAGCGTCGCCACGAGGGCCGTCAGCCCGATGACGATGCCCAACACCGTCAGCGCCATCCGGCCCGGCCTGGCGAACATCCCTGCCAGTGCCTCATTGAAGAGGTCCATGAGCGTGATGCCGGACGGCTTCATGGCGTTCGTGTTGACGTATGGTTCCGGGGCGGGTGACGGTTGCCGCTCATTTTCTCCGCTGGTGATGTCTGTCAGTAGGCCATCAATGATGTGCACGCGGCGGCCGGCCCGTTGGGCGACGTTCTCGTCGTGGGTCACAACGACCAGTGTAAGACCCTGCTGGTTGAGATCGGCAAAGAGGTCGAGCAGGCTGGCCGTTGACTTTGAATCAAGATTTCCCGTCGGTTCGTCACACAATAGCAGGCTGGGAGAACCCATCAGGGCGCGAGCGATAGCAACCCGTTGTCTCTCGCCGCCAGACAGCTTCGTCGGCAGGAAATCGGCGCGATGACTAAGCCCGACTCGGGCTATGGCCGCCAGCGCCCGCTCTTGTCGGCCACGGTGGGATTGCTGGCGGTACACTTCCGCCAGCATGACGTTTTCCAACACAGTTCGGTAGGGCAGCAAATGGAAAGATTGAAACACGAACCCGATGCGCCGACCCCGCAGTCCGGCGCGTTCTGCATCGCTTAACCGGGTGGTGTTGATACCATCCAGAAAATAGTTGCCGCTGGTTGGATGATCCAGGCAGCCGATGATGTGGAGCAGGGTTGACTTCCCAGCGCCGGAGGGGCCGGTAATCGCCAGCCACTCGCCGGGCCTTACCTGAAGGTCCACCTCCACAAGCGCGTGGACAGCCGGTTCGCTTCCATACTGCCGGCCAATCTTGTTGAGGTCGAGGACATATTGGCCGGCGCCGGGATCCGTCGTCATGGTGTTGTCTCAAACCCCACGACCACGAGCTGGCCCGGCGTTAGCGTCCCGTCAACCGGCTTCACTTCAACATAGCCGTTGGCCGACAGTCCCGGCTCGACCACAATGAACCCCAGCGCCCCGTTGTCCTCTACCTGCACCCTTGAAGTCCCGTCGGCGGCGAGAAACAGGGCGCTGATCGGAACGACGGTGACCGCCGTCCCGGTTGATTTGACCGGGATCGTGAGGCGCAATGAGAAACCTTCCAGGGCCGTAGTGGTTTCGTTCACCTGAACTTCAAAGTAGATGTGGAATCCGTCAACCCCGAAGGTTCCAGGTGTGTCGGCCACCCGGGCCACGACCCCGGAGGCTTTGATGCCAAGAGACGGTTCGTCAATAGTGACTGGCATACCCGGCTTGACGAGCGGCGCTTCGTCGAGAGCCAGGGATGAATCAATTGCCAAACGATTATCTGTCACCGCCATCACCGGCCCGCCCGCCGGGTCGCCCACCACAACATTGATCTGCCCGACGCGGACAGGCAAAACGGGAACAAAAATGATCTCGTCAACCGGCGCCTGCACCCCCACCTTGCTCTGGGCCACTTCGAGATCAGTCTCGAGCCGGGTGACTGCGTCGGCGGCCAGCCTGGCTTCACGGGCGGCGGCCTTTTGGGCGTCAACGGCGGCCTGAATGGCCGCCTGGCCTGCCGAACGAGTGGCGGTCTCGGCGGCCTGGGCCGCGGCCAGCGCGGCGGCAGCGTTGGCTTTATCCTCACCGGATGCCTCCCGGTCCGCCCCAACTCTGTCCTTGATCCTGGTCTTTACGCCCACGTCGGCGCTGGCCGCGATGTTGGCGCTCTCGGCATTGGCGCGCGCGGCTTCTATAGCAAGGTCGGCGGCGGCGACGGCGTCGTAGGCCGTCGCTCGCCTGTTTTTCGCGAGGGCCAATTCCTGTTCGAGGGCGCGGATAGTTGCCAGCTGATTAGGCGTCGGCCCAAACGGCTCCCAACCCGCCGCGTCATACCAGGCGGCCACAGCCGCGCTGGTGTGTTCATCGTAAGCTTTGTCAACGACACCGGGATCAAACCCCAAACGCTTGAGAGCAAGCTCCAATTGGTGAACATCCTCGCCCGAGTTGCCGGGGACGAGGTCTCGATAGGCCGGGACATCACCCTGGAGAATAAATACCGGGCGGCCTGAGGCGGTGAGCATCACATCGCCCTCTTTCAATTGAGTGTTCCGCAGAGGCAGTGTAGTGATGATTCCGATCTGAGGTTTCAAGGCGGATGGAATGATGGAGATGGATTGTGGCAGTCCAAAGCGGGCCGTGCCGCGAGTCACGATGTCGGACGTTAACACGCGCTCTTCGACCGGGACCAGAATCGGCGATGGCGTCGGCGGCGCGGTGCGCGCCGCCGCTTCGGCGGGCGATATGATTCTTGAGGCCGCCACCCAGCCGATGGCCGCAGATAGAACCATAAGCCCAAGAACAAAGAAGAGTATTATGATTCGTTTTCGGTTCATACTGATCTGATTTTCTGTAGCACGAACCTGCCTCGACAATCATCCCCTGCGGCTCCTGTTCCAGTCACGGTTGTGGGCCACCATACAATTCTCTCTCTATTTGAACTGCAACAGGTTCAATAATGTTGGCCTCGCACTCAGTGGCGACTGTAGCAACCGCTCGCTCTTCGCCCTGAAGTTCTGTCAGAGCGGTGAGGGCGTCGGGCGACAACGCCTCAAGCGGGAGGTTTTTGGTGATGCCGGCGAGACGGTTCTTGATGTCGGCCTCGATCTCATTCGGGTGATTGTAACTGAAACCCGCCTCGCGAACGCAATCGGAAAACTCCCTCACGGCGGCGATCATGCGCGGATCCTGGGCGATGAGGGCGTCCTTGGGGTTGAGATAGGTCGTGCTTAACTGCTCGCTCGTGAAAACCTGCTCGACGGCGGCGCGGGTGCAACCCCCGGCGCGTGAGAAATCTTCGGCCTCGAGCGAAACCGCGAAGGTTGCGTCGGAGTTCTGGCCAAAGAGGGTGATATTGTAGGCCACCTGATCAGCAGGCGACAGGCTTTTGAAGATTTGGGCGTTCTGTTCACCCAGGCCGATTTGGGCGGCGGTGGGGATGTCGGCCAACTGCGGAGATTTGCCGGTGTACAGCGTCGAGATTCCGTAGCCGTACTGGGCGACGAACTGTTCGTCGGTGACCCCGGGCAGCGCCTTGTCGGCGGTCATCCCTTTGCGGACCGTATCGTAATCAACGGCGATGTACTCGAACCCGGCGTCGCTCATACATTTGGCGACGAGGGCCTCTGTCGCCTCGATGTTCCTGACGAGTTCCTCTTTGGTCATGCCAAACTCTTCTGTCCCTGGCTTGCCGGGTTGGCCGGCAGCGTCGCCCTGGCTCACGGCCAGGGTGGGGGTCGAACCATTGCCGCAGGCGGCCACGAGGAGAGCAAAGACGAGCCCGAGGGTCAGGAGATCAGTTCGGTAGCTCTGAAGCTTGGCGCTTAGGGCTATGATTTTTCGCACAACATTTCTAACAGTTTTCACGGGCTGGCTCTCCTTTGGTCTATCACTCTCCATTTGCGTTAAATTCTAGCAGACCAAATATGAAAGAACAATGAAGCGAGAATGAAGAACAGGATTTGTCAACGATTGCCTCGAAGTGATCCAACGTTGACCACAGGATGCCCAACCGTTCAACCTGCTCCTCTACTTCTCGACGATCGGTTCAGTGGGGGGCTGATCCAGGAAGCGGGCCGGACTGAGCAGGAACTGGTCGAACCCCACCCCTTCCATGCCGGCCTGCAAGCGCACTGTCACCTCGCCGTCGGTTCGGAAGTAGACCAGCGGTTCCGCCTCTGAGTCGGCCCGGTCACATTCCACCCATGCCCAGCCCAACTGGGTCGGCCCTTCCGCAGTCAGGTAACTCCCGGTGCCCACGTTTAGGATCTCGTTGTTGGCCTCGTCAACGGCGTCCGTGAATTGCGCATAAATGACGTTGGCCTGCGAAACGCCAAACGGCTCTCCGACTTTCATGTGGATCCAGCACCGATAGGGGATGCCGCTTTGAACCTGGATCGTAAAGGTCACGTGCGGATCACTTTCAGGGGGCGGATCCAGTTCATCTCCGTTGTTGGGCAGGCTGATCATCTTGCCCCCGGGCGAGGCCGGGTCTTCGACAAAGTCCATCTCGAACAGGGTGTTCTCGGGCAGGTCGGAAGAATAGACGATGATCTCAGATGAGGCCGCCTCCGGCGGCCCGGCTTCGGGCGTTTCGGGGACTAAAGGCGTGATCGCGAGCAGGGGAGTTCCTTCCGGATATTCTGCCGGTGAGGTGTAAACGTACACGTCCTGGCTGACCTCGTAAGCGTGTTTTTCCAATCCCAACGCTTTCGCGCGAGCCTCTGCCAAGGCCTCGGGGCTGAGTTGCACGATCTCGACCAATTCCAGCTTCTCCTGGGTGACATCGGCGCCTCTCCAGCCCACTTGAATATTCCCCACACCGGGCGCGTAATACTTGAGTTGGAAGGCGCCCGGTTCCGATCGGCTGCTCTCGGCAATCGCCAGAACGTCATTGTAACAGTCAGCAGGAACGCAGGTCTCCTGGCCCACCTGATCCACCTGCCCGCGATCTGTCCAATCCACCGCCGGCCCCCATCCCTCAGAATAGCTGGGAGTGCCCGGTTGAGGGTCGGCCCGCATCATGATTCCGGCTCTGGCGTCTTCAAGGCCGTGGATCCAGGTTGGGGCCTCGACGAACTTCCCTTCTTCGTATTCTTCCGGGTACTCGCCCATGCGCCAGACATTGCCGTCGTTGTCCTGGGCAAAGAAGGCGAGTTCCGCCTCTACCAGTTCGCCGTCGCTGTAGTCTTGGTCCCAGGAAACGACCGAGCGCACGCCGCCGATCACTTTGGTCAAATCGGTGACGGTGATCTCCACCCGGTGCGGAACGACCGTGCCATCATCCTCGACGGTCGTCCCTTCGTAGATGAACTGCGTTCCTGGCTTGAGGGGGAACCATTGGTTGTCAACGGTCGCCGGGCGGTCGAAATTGCCGGGGTCGAAGTCCTCGAAATCTTTTTCAGCGATCTCACTTCCGGTAGTGGCTTCCGGGGAAGACACCGCTTCAATCGTCGCGGTGGGGGAAGGCCCGCCATTACAGGCCGAAACCAGAATTGCCAGAACCAGCACAACTGCTACAGAAACGAGGTGCAGGCGTCGCATCTCAAGCTCCTTGATTTACTAGACAACTTTAACTCTTGCTTTCCCAAAGCGCAAGTACAGAGAAGGCACGACGAGCAGGTTCAGAACGGTCGAAGTGACCAGGCCGCCCAGAATCACGATCGCCATCGGGTGCTCAATTTCGTGACCTGGAATACTGCCGGCGAATGCCAGCGGCACCAGGGCCAGGCCGGTGGTGAGCGCCGTCATCATGATCGGCGCAATTCGTTCACGCGCCCCCCGCTGAACCAAACCGGGGCCGAAAGGTTCACCTTCTTCCGTCTCCAGATGCTGGAAGTGGCTGATCATCATGATCCCGTTTCGGGTGGCAATCCCCAGGATCGTGAGCAGGCCGACCAGGGAACCGAGGGACAGGACGCCGGTGGTAAAGTAGGCGGCCAGCACGCCGCCCACCAGCGCCCAGGGCAAGGTGAAGAACGTCAGCGTCGCCAGCCGCCAGTTCTCGAAAGATGTATACAGGAGGAAGTAAATCGCCACCACGGCCACCAACCCGGCCAGGAGCAAATTCTGCTGAGCCGCCTGCCGTTCTGCGTACTCGCCGAACAATTCGGCGTGATACCCTAGAGGAAACTCCAGGCCCTGAATCGCCCTTTCAACGTCCTGGGCAACAGAGCCGAGATCGCGTCCCTTCACGTTGGCCGACACGTCAATCTTGCGGGATTGTCCCTCGCGCTCGATGACGTTCGGGGCCGGCACGATGGTTACCGTGGCCACGTCCGCCAGCCGCACGTGGCCGCCGTCAGGGGTGTCAATCAGCAGTTCGCGAATATCGGTCAGGCTGTTGCGCGTTTCCGGTGTGCTCCATACGTTCACGTCGTACGTCTTCCCGTTCGCGAAAATGTCGCCGATCTCTTCGCCTTGCACCAGGAAGGCCGCCGCCCGGCGGACATCACCGGGTTTGAGTCCGTACTGCTGGGCCGCCGCCAGATCAACCTCGACGTTCACCTGAGCCACGTCCACGTGGGCTTCCTTTTTTAGATCTACAACCCCGTCAATCCCCTCCAAAGCGGCCAGCACCTCGTCGGCTGTGGCGCGCAACCCCTCCAGTTCGGGGCCGTAGATGCGCACCACGACGGTGTCGCTCGATCCGGTTAGGACTTCCCGGATTCTTTCTTTCAGATACGTTTGCACATCGCGAATCAGGCCGGGGTAGCCGTCCACTGTTTCTTGAACGGCGGCCAGGGTCTTGTCGTAGTCCACCGAGGGATCAACGCTGATCCAGTTCTCGGTGAAATAGATGCCGTACGGTTCATCGGCGCTCATGGCTTGCCCGATGTGGGAGCCGCAGTTGAGCACCCCCTCAATGGCCAACAACTCACGACAGGCCTGAGCCGTGATCCGCCACATTTCCGGGTGGGACGTGCCGGGCTTGGTGATCCAGTGCATCAGGAAGTCCCGTTCCTTGAACGACGGCAGCAGTTCCTGACCAAGCGAGGGCCACACGCCCACACCCACCAGCACCAGGGCGGCGACGGTACCGTAGGCCAGCCCCGGCTTGGGCACGACCCGCGAGAGAACCCCGTCGTAGGCCCGGTGCAACCACGGGATGATCGGGGAGGGGCGGTGGTCAATCGGCGCGTTGGACAAGAGAATGAGGACCATCGCCGGAGTGACGGTCAGTGCAATAAACGGGGAGATCAGCCCCGCCACCACATAGGCGGTAGCCAGCGGCTTGAAGAACGCGCCCGACAGGCCTTGCAGGAAGAAGACCGGCATTAACGCCGAGATTTCGATGAGCGAGGCGTAGACGATAGCGCCGCGCACTTCGAGCGACGACTCGAGAATGATGTCCGACGTGGATTGGGTGCTTCCCGCTTTGCGAAGCTGGCGTATGCGCCGCACGATGTTTTCGACATCCACAATGGCGTCGTCCACCACAGCGCCGATGGCAATGGCCAGGCCGGCCAGGGTCATGACGTTGATCGTCACCCCGGTCAGGTTGAGCACGAGCAGGGAGGCCATCAGCGACAGCGGGATGATGGTGGCGCTGATCAAGGCCACGCGCCACTCGTACAAGAAGAAGAGCAGCACGATCACCACCAGAACAGCGCCCTGAAGCAGAGAGTTGGTGAGATTGTCAATTGATAGTTCGATGAAGGTCGCCGGCCGGAAAATGGTGGTGTCAATTTCAATGCCGGGCAGGCCGGGCTGCATTTCGTCAATGGCGGCTTCCACCCCGCGAGTCACGTCCAGGGTGTTGGCCCAGGGGAGTTTTTCGACGATCAGCATCAGGCCGGGGCCTTCGTTGATGACTGCGTCGCCGAAGAGCGGCCAGGTATCCCACACCACATCACCCACGTCGTCGAGGCGCAGAGCCGTGCCGTCGGATTTCCGGCGATCATAGATGGGCACCTGGGCCAGTGTGTCCGGCGTCAGAACCGGCAGAACGGACTGGATTCCGATCCGTTGATTGGGCGTGTCAATGAATCCGCCGGTGCCGATGACCGAGCCTTCGGAGTACATCAGCAACCCGACGTCCAGGGCGCTCGAGGTGACATCCATGACTTCGGTGAGCGAAACGTCATAGGCCCGCATCCGCTCCAGGTCTACCTGCATCTGCGGCATCTTGATCCGCTCGCCCCAGATCGGGACATTCGCTACGCCAGGCACGTCCAGCAGGCGGGCGCGGATCTTCCAATAGGCGATCATGGATAGATCCATCAAGCTATGTTGATCCGAGGAAATCCCGATCTTCATGGCCCGGCTGGTGGACGACAGGGGCTGGATCATCACCGGCGGCGCGGCCCAGGTTGGCAACTGGGGCGTCACTGCCGCGACACGCTCCTGCACCAACTGTCGCGCCAGGATGAGGTCGGTGCCGGGCTTGAAGATGAGGACGATATCCGAGAGATCGGGAACCGACCGGGAGCGCATCACGTCCAGCCCCGGCAAGCCGTTGAGGGCCTGCTCCAGGGGAACGGTGACCAGTTCTTCAACGGCGGCGGCGGAAAGCCCCTGGCTCAAGGTCTGGATCTCTACTTTGGGCGGCGCGAATTCGGGAAAGACATCCACCGACGAGTTGCTCAATCGGGCAATGCCGAAGACCATCATCGCCAGGGCGGCAAAAACTACAAGGTATCGGTATTGCAAGCTGGTTTTGACTATCCAACGCATGTTGAGTACCTCCCGATGCAGTAGAGTAGGGGGCAGGCCAGGCTACCAGCGACCGAGTCCCCTCTCGCCTGCTTGGTCATTTGGAAACGCCGGTCTCCGTCCCGTATAACTCGGCTCCCCCAACCACCACCACCTCCGTGCCCGTGTCCGGGCCTTCCGTCAGAAACGCGAGGTCGTCTTCGATGTAGTCAATGGTGACACTCTGCCGAACGAAGGTCAGGGGTTCGGGATTTGTGTACACCCAGGTCTGGCCGTTCACGTCGTAAATCACGGCGGCGTAAGGGATGATCTTTCGTGAGCCTGCGCCGTTCACCAGAGACAGCCGGACCCAAACTCGTTGCCCCGGAACAAGAGTCTGCCCGCCGTCGCCCACCGAGAAATACAGAGTCCCACCTCCGTCGGCGTTGTCCTCGGCGTCATCCACTTCATCAGGAGGATCATCCGCTTCGGCCTCCAACCCGCCTTCTTCGTCATCCTCTTCGTCGTCATCCAGATCGCGGACGAACGCGGGTTGGCTCACGTCCACCTGGTTCAGGTCGCTGACGTTAAGATGCACGCGCACCCAAATTCCGCCGGAGCTGGCGGCGTTCGCTTCCGCCGCCGCCACGACTTCGCCCCCGACCGTCCGCGTTCGCGCGACTTCATCTTCGCGAACCTGGGTCGTCTGGATGTCAAGCCGTTCGGCGGCCTTGTCGGTCAACACCACCCACTTGAGATTCGACCCTTCGATCGTCGCGACTTTGGCGGGGGAGACTTTGGTGCTGGCGGGCGGCGTTCCCGCACATGCCGAGAGTTGCAGAGCGGCGATGACCAGTGCGGCAACCATCCATCGTATGTTGAGTTTCATCATGACCTCCTTAGTGCGCAGTAGAGTTGAACCTGTTCATGTCTGTCTTTCAGTCGGCTGAGGAGCCGAGGCTTGGCTGAGCGCCCAACGGCAAGCTCGCCGACTCGGGTGCAGGCCTGGCGCCGAACCGCAAATACAGGGCGGGCATCACAAACAGGCTGAGCAAGGTCGAAGTGACCAGGCCGCCCAAAATCACGATTGCGATTGGACGCGCGACCTCGAGTCCGGGGATGTTGCCGGAGAAGATAAAGGGCAGAAGAATCAGCCCGGTGGTGAGCGTAGTCATGACCATTGGACTCAGCCGTTCGCGCGCCCCGCGCAGGGCTAGTCCCGAGCCAAAGGCTTCGCCTTCCTGCTCAAGGCGGCGATAGTGGCCGACCAGCAGAACGCTGTGGCGAGCCGCAATTCCTAACACTGCAAGCAATCCAAAGAGCGCCGCCAGCGAGAGCGGGCCGCCGCCGGCGATAGCCGCCACTGCGCCTCCGGCCAGCGCCGCCGGCAGGGTTACGAAGGTTGCGGCGGCCAGGCCCCAGCTATCGAAGGATGCTTGAAGAAGGAGGAATATCCCGATCACGGCGACCACCGCCGCCAGCAGGATGCGTTGTTGAGCCGCCTGTTGCGTTGACTGCTCACCCAACACCACCGCATGGTACTCCAGCCGGAACGGGAACTCCTGCAAAGTTGCTTTGATGTTGCTTGTCACGGCGGCGACATCGCGGCCCTGCACGTCAAAGAGGATGTCAAGGTAGGGCGAGATAGCTTCACGACGGATGACGGTTGGAGCGGCCACGATCCGCACGTCGGCCACGTCTCCCAAACGCACATGGCCGTTGGGCGTGGCGATCAAAAGCTCGCGAATGTCGGTCAGACTCTGGCGCACGTCGGGCTGGCTCCACACTACAACATCAAACACCTTCTGCTCCTCGAAGAGCGCGCCGACTTGAAGGCCCGACAACAAGATGGCGGCCGCCCGGCGGACATCGCCGGGTTTAATGCCATACTCCTGAGCGGCGGCCAAATCCACCTTGATTTCCAGAGTCGCTTCCTCAACCGGGAAATCCACTCTCGAATTAACGACGCCGTTAATCCCTGCCAGGGCCTGTTGCAACTTCACCGCTTCCTCGCTCAAGTCTTCGTGATCCTCGCCATAGACCCGCACGGCTAGACCGTTGCTGGCGCTGTCTGAGGACGGACTGAGCGTTTGTTGCAAATAGGTCTTTACCTGATGATCCAGCCCGGCGTAACCGTCAACCATCTCTTGAATGGCGGTCACCGTCGTCTCATAGTTGGCCTGGGGATCTACTTTGACCCACAATTCGGCGGAATTGATGCCGACCACCTGATCCCCAAACACCGCTCGCCCCAGGTGAGCGCCGACGTTTTGGACTCCGTCTATCAATTTCAGTTCACTGCTGGCCCGCGCCACGATCCGGCTCATGGCCGTGTGGGACGCGCCGGGCGCGCCATCCAATTGAATCAAAATGTACGGTTCCTTGAACGAGGGCAACAATTGTTTCGGACTGAGGAACGGCACCATCGCCAGGCCGGCCACCACCAGGATGGCGGCGACTGCGTACGCCAGAAGCGGCCTTTGGATGAACGGCGAAAGCGCCCCGTCGTAGACGCCTTGTAGCCAGGCGACGAGCGGGGATTCGCGGCGCTCCGGCGAGGCGGTAGACGCGCCGGGCAACAGAATCAGACTCAGCGCCGGTGTAACCGTCAGCGCGACGACCATGGAGGCCAGCACCGCCAGCGCATAAGAGATGGCTAGCGGTTGGAACAATGCGCCGGATGCGTCTTCCATGAAGAAGATCGGCGTCACCGCCAGCAGAGTGATCAGCGTTGCGAAGAAGAGGGAACTGCGCATTTCGGCGGAGGCTTCGAGAACAGTGTCCACCAACGACGCCTCGCCCTGGCGAGGCTGGCTTCGCAGTCGCCGCATAATGTGCTCGACATCTACGACGGCGTCGTCAATGATCATGCCGAGGGCGATCACCAGCCCGGCCAACAATACCGTGTTGAGCGTCGCCCCGCGCAGGTAGAGCACGAGCAGCGCGGCGACCAGAGCCAGCGGGATAGTCACCAAGCTGATCAGCGCCGTGCGCCACCCGTAGAAAAAGACGCCCAGAACCAAAACGGCCAGCACGGCGGCGATGATCAGCGTCCGGGTGAGATTGGCAATTGCCATCTCGATGAAGGTGGCCGGCCGGAAAAGTGAGGCGTCAAACTTGATGCCGGCCATGCCGGGCCGTAAGGCTTCGATCGCGCCTTCCACTCCCTTCGTCACTTCGAGAGTGTTCGTCCCCGGCAGCTTTTCGACGACGAGCAAAAGGTTGGGGCTGTTGTTGATGATCGCGTCCCCGATCAGTGGCTGATGATCTTCCACCAGTTCGGCCACGTCGCCCAGCACCAGCGACTTTGCGTCGTCAACGGGCACTTGCGCCAGGTCTTCGGGTGAGGAGATGGGCAGGACGTGCCAGACTCCAAGCCGTTGATTGGGAGTGTCAATGAAGCCTCCCGTTCCGGGCGACGAGGCTTCCAAAAAGCTGAGTGACGACACCCACAGCGCATTTCCGGTGGTTTCGACGACTTGCTCCAGCGAAACACCCTGAGCGCGCAACAGTTCCGGGTCAACCAACACCTGAAGTTGCCGCTCGCGCTGGCCCCAGATGGCGATGTTGGCTACCCCTGGCACGCTCAACAAGCGAGGGCTGATCACCCACCGGGCAAGCACCGACATCTCGATCAGGGACAGGTCATTCGAGGAAAGCCCGATGATCATAAACCGGCTGGATGAGGAGAGGGGCTGAATCATTGTCGGCGGTTTTGAAACGTGGGGCAACCCGACTGCCGCCTGTGACAGGCGCTCGGACACCATCTGCCGGGCGCGGAAGAGGTCGGTCCCCGGCTCGAAGAAGATGACGACCGATGACAGCCCGGGAACAGACTCGGAGCGAATGACGTTGCCCCAGGCAACCCCGGCAAGCAGGTCTTGCTCCATTGGAACCGTGATCATCTGCTCCACTTCTTCTGCGGATAACCCGAGGGCCTCGGTCTGAATTTCAACGTACGGAGGCGAAAATTCGGGCAAAACGTCCACCGGCATGTTCCGGAGTTGGACAATGCCGCCGACCATCGCCACGGCGGCGACCACAAGCACCAGGAAGCGAAACTGTAGACTGGTATTAATTATCCCGCGCATCATAGGTGGAGACCTCCCTTATGTAGTTATTTCCAACTTGGACTTGGCGCTGTGCAACGGCCATCCCGACCACCGCCACGCCAATAGTTGCGCCTTCCGACTTATCTCGCCACTAACGAAAACCGTCTCACCGGCGCAATTTCAAGATGCCAATGAGACGGTTTGGTGGTTAAGGTCAACTTACCTGGCTGAGACTCAATCGCACTAATACCCTGCTATTGCTTCTATGTATAAACAATGGGACTATATGACAAAATGCCTAGTCCTGTCAACAACAGGTAGCAGAAAATTTACTTTTCAAATTCATTCCGGCAGAAAATGCAGTCACATCCAATGTGTCACGTTACATTCCGGATGCTAAAGAGAATTGACGTGTTAAACGGCGGGGGACAAATTATCGCGAGCGTCAGGCTCTTTTCTCGCGCTCTCGCCCATCATGGTCGCGCTTCCGGTTATTAGCGCCCACAAGGCCAGCGGCAGGCCGATGATCTGGAACCCGCCGTTGGTGACGACGTTGTTCTGGGCCATCTGGTCGGCGTTGTGGGAGGCGGCCAGCCAGTTGATGGTGATGACGACCAACAAGGCGTAACCGAAGTACATCAAGCTGCGAGACTGGCGCGGAAACGATCGGGCTTCGGTGTTGAGGCTGAAGCGGTTCCCGGCAGACATGACATTGAGAAAGATGCCAACGCTGACGACGGCGACCCCGGCTCCCAACAGGCCAAACAGGGGCGAGAGCGGGTCGGCCAGAAAATCGCGAAACTCAAGCGCCCACAGCAGAATCGTGGCCGCCGTCAAATACAACAGCCGGCGCGGAGACAATCGGCGGGCGAGGGCGGCTGTGACGAAAATGCTTGTCAGAATCAACGTCATGAAAGTGGAGAAGTGTTCGTAGCGAAATGACAGCGCGCCCAGCGGCCGGCCGGGCCGGGTGACGGCCCCCCAGAATGCCCACAGGCTGAACACGAACAGAAACAGGGCGCGCCCCGGAAACGGACGGCGCTTGATCGCGGCCCATAGCCACATTGCCAACCCGAGGAACAGGGCGAAAAGCGCGGCAAAGGTTTCGGTCGGCAACAGGCTGATGGCATTAGTGAGGCGCACGAAGATGCCAAAGATAAGGTCGGGATTGAGATTGAAGGCGATGGCGACGACGGCGAACAGTTGGGCAATGAGGGCGTTGACCTGAAGAACGAAGAAAACCGCAAACAGCATGAGGGCCAGCGCCGGGACTATCCACCAGGGCAGTTCGTCGGGCGGGGAGGGGCGTTGAGCGCGGACGAAGATGACCAGCAGAAGCAGGGCAATGACGACGGCGCCCCAACTGAAGGCGATCTCGTCGCCGTTGAAGAGCGGGACGATCCATTGGGCGATGAAGCGACCCACCAGCACGACGGCCAACCCGGCGATCCACAGCCGCCTTGCCCGGCCCGTTCCCGGTTCTGGAGCGTTCTTCATCCGGCCTGCGATGGCCTGAGTGAGCGTCAGGCCAAGCCCGGCCATTTCGACGCCGCCCAGCACCAGGTATGGCACAAGAAAGTTGAGGATGGCGTCCAGGGCTTCGGTGAGCAGGAGCGCGTTGGACGAAGACGTGGACTGGAGAGCCTGGCCGCTGAGTTGGATGCCAAAGTAACTGGTGAACAACATGAGGGCGATGAGGCCGAGGACGATCGGAAATTCCAGGCCGGGCCGGACGGGACGCCGCCAGCGGATGACGAACAGCGCCAACAGCGCCAGCCAGCACCCGGTTTGAATGAGCAAGGCCAGGGTGCTCCACAGATTGAGGCCGAGGCCGCCGAACGTTATTGCTATTTCAAGCAGGACATCGCTCAACAGGTGAAGCACGAAGCTGAAGTTGAAGAGGGCGAAGAGGAGCAGGGCGGCAAGTTTGGCAACCCACTGGGCGTGAAGCGCGCCGCACAACAAGTAGGCCCAGGCCAGGGCCAGCAGGCCGATGATGACGGGGACGATGAGGATGGGAACGTACAGCCCGGCCAAAGCATTCGTGTAGAGTATGAGCGGTTGCAGAGGAGAGAGGGCGCGCCAGAAGTCGCTGAGGGGCAGAGCGAGGCAGAGAAGGAGGGTGAGCCACAAGCCGAACCGGATAAGCAGACGGAAACTGCGGGGCGCGTCGGCCAACGAGATGGAGCCGGCGCGGACATTGCCCCACACCATCATTTCCCAGGCGTCACGCATCAGCGCCCAAAACAGTTGGCTGAGGGCGCGCAGGAGGCGCGGGGCGAGGCCGAGGAGGTTGGGCATAATAAAGCGCGGGTGGAAGTTGAACTTCCGCCCGAACATTGTTCACTTATCTTTCTACCGCCAATGCGTAAAGTGTTGTGCCATTGACGGCAAATACGAGGCCGGGCAAAACGACCGGGCCGACGAAAGTGTTCACGGCTGTGCCGGGCCGGAAGTTTGAATGCAAAGAGCCGGTTTGAGCGTCAACAGCATAAGTTGTGCCGCTGAAAGTTGTGAAGTACACCACGCCCTCTTGCAGGTGAGTGTTGCTCTGAATGGCGGCGTCAGCCTGAAAGCGCCAGCGCAACGCGCCGTCTTCGGCGTTGTAGGCGTAGAGCTTGCCATCCTTCGCGCCGATAAAAATCGTGTGGGTAGCCGGGTCATAACTTGGCCGGTTTTTGAAAAACAGAACCGGGTCATCCTGCTTCCAAAGCGTCTTGCCCGTTGTTGCGTTCAGGGCGATGAGCGTGACAGTCTCGCCGTCCGAGCCGCCGGCGTAAAGAACGCCATCGTAAACTGCCAGACTCCCTAAACTGAGGAACGGCTCTGACCGCCATTTTTCTTCGCCGGTAGCCCGGTCGAGGGCGTAAATGTTGCGCCCGGTTGCGAACAATGTTTCTTCAGTCAGCGCCACGAAACCCGCGCCGTTCTCAATAGGTTGCGTCCAAACGGTTTGGCCGGTGACGGCATCCAAGGCCGTCACCTGGCTGTTAACGCCGGCGCTTTGGACGTAAACATGCTCGCCATCCACTGCCGGGCCAAAATTAAATTGGCCTCCAACCCTCACCTGCCAGATCGCTTGCCGGGTGTTGAGATCAAACGCTACCACTTTTCCTTTGTCGGTAACGAGATACAAATTGCCTCCATGCACAACCGGCGCCGGCCCGTCAACCGTCTCGCCGAGTTGAAGCAGGCGATTGCTCTTCTGCGTCTCCATCTCAATTGCAACCAGGTCGCCCTCGTGCAAAAGAGCGTAGAGTTTGCCGTCGGCATAGACCGGGTCTGCCGATGGCGCGTTGAACTCATTCACATCGTTGAGTTCCTTCTCCCAAAGCAGGTTGAGCAGGAGACTGGCGGCCTCAGCGGTCGGCTGCAGGGCAAAAATTTCGCTGTCTTGCGTGGTCAGGTAAATCCGCTCGCCGTCCCAGGTTGGCGAGGCGCTCACATCTGCGCCCAGCTTCAGGGTTTGGCGGACTTGACCCGTGTCGGCTTCGATGATGTGTAACATGCCGTCGTAATCGGGGACGAGCAACCGGTTTCCCAGCAACAAGGGTGAGCCGACGATGCTGGGGGCGACGTTTCTCCACTCCCAAACCATCTCGCCCGAACGCCGGTTGAGCGCTCGCACTTCGCCGCCGTCGTCGGCCACGAACACAAGTTGTTCGCCGACAACCGGCGAGGCGGCGAATCCAAAACGGGTCTCGATGGACCAAAGCTCGTTTCCAGTGGCGGCTTCCACGGCCACAAAACGCCCGCCGGTGGAACCGGCATACACGATCCCATCCGCCGAAACGGCAGGCGCGGCGGCAACAGGTGAGTCGAGAGAAAACCGCCATCGGGCTTCGCCGCTGATCCGATTCAGAGCGTACAAGATTGAATCATCGGAGCCAAAAAAGATCAGGTCGCCGCTGAGGGCTGGTGAACTGACAATGCGATCGCCGGCGGTGAACGACCAAAGCGTTTCGCCGGTGGTTGCGTCGAGGGCGTGGAATGTCCGATCTTCCACGCCAAGGAAGAGCACGCCGTCGGCGATGACGGGCGATGTTGCGACGTTGTCGCCGAAGCGACGGCTCCAGAGATAGAGGCCGTGTTGGGTTTCGAGAGCGTAGAGTGTTTTGTCGCTAGCGCCGATGTAGACGATGCCGTTAGCCACGGCGGGCGCGGCCACGAGCGCGCCTCCGGCGGTGAACTGCCAGCGCGGCGCGCCTTGCCCGGCCTCGTAAGCAGTGAGCACACCCGACTGATCGGCGGCAAACAGCAAGCCGTCGGCGACGGTGGCCGAAGCCGTGAAGGGTTGTTCGGCTTTGAGGCGGTAGACGATCTTGAAGTCGGCGTTGGGCAGAATAACAGCCGGGTGAGCGCCGGTGCGGGCGAGGTCTTCGCGGAAGACGGCAACAGAAGATGAGGATTGGAGAATTGGAGGGGCGGCGGCCCCGGAGAGGCGGGTGCTGTTGAGAAGTTCAAGTTGTTGAATCAAGTTTCCCTGACCGTCGCTTTCCTCAGAGCGCACCAGCCCTACATCGCGCACAAACCAGGAGAGTGTTTGATCATAGAGTTGATCCTGAAACCGCCACTCGATGAGAACGATGACGGCGCTGACGGCTTCTCCGTTTGGCAGGGTGACGGTTTCTTCGCCTTGCCTTGAAAGACGATAACTCAGCGCATTTCCGTTGAGGGTTGTTTCGTTGCTCAACGGTTGGGCAAAGAGGTCATCGGCCCAGATGGAGATCGCCGGTTGAAACAAGTTGACGTTGCCCTGCAGATGCCGGGCGATGAGGAGCAACTGGCTTCGGCCTCGGGCGTAGAAATCTTTGGAGGTGATGGTTTGTCCGCTCCCTTGCCAGTTGGTGAAGATGGACTGAATTTGCACTGCCTGGCCGCCTTCGCCTTGAAGCCTGGCGTAAGGAATGGCGTCGGTGTCGGGGCGGACGACGTTTTGGGACAGAAAGCCCTGACTACCGCCGGCGTAAGTGACGCGATAGAGGCTGGCCTGGCCCGGCTCAAGGTTTACGTAGCGGTCAAGTTGCGAAGGGACGAGGTCGGCGGCAGTGAAGACCAGGGCTAGGCAGATGCACAGGCTCAGGCCCAGCAGGCTGATGGCGATGGTGAAACAACCGAGCCAGGACTCGCGTTTGGGCAACGGGGTGAGGGTGGACATGCCGCGTCTCACAGTTTAAGGGCGACGATGATGACAATGACGCCGTCGCTGAAGGCTTCGATGCGAGCGGTGGTAGGGAGTTTGGGCATCATGCCTTTGCCCCCAACGCCGCCTGCGCCGCCGCCAGCCGCGCGATTGGAATACGGAAGGGCGAGCAACTGACGTAATTCAGCCCGGCGCTGTGGAAGAACGTCAGGTGACGTCTATATCATCGCTTTTGATAAACTTCTTTGCGATGGCCGATGCTGTGAATGACGACGACTTTCTCTTTGCGGATGATCCCGTAAATGATGCGGTAGTCGCCTTCGCGGAGCTTGTAGAGTCCGGACAGTTCGCCCCTCAAGGCTTTGGGCTTAATGCTATCCAGATTTTCGGCCAGCCAGCGAATGCGCTCGACAATCCGGCGGGCGACAGGCTTGTCAAGCGTTGCCAGTTCGTGACTCGCCGCCTTCAGAATTCGAACGGTGTACATGGCGGTCAAGCCAGCCCAAGTCGCGTTACAACGTCTTCAAACAGTTCACCCCGTTCGCCTTTGACAACGGCCTTCTTTTGAGCCGTGCTCGCCGCACACGCCAATTTTGAGATCGGGGCGGGTCGCCCGTCCGCGCTCAACGCCCATTGTCACGAGTTGGCCCACGCCGTTCACGTCAATCGTCTGAAAGGGATCGTCGGAGAGCAGGCCGCGATCCACGTAACCCGGCAGGAAGCGCGACGAGTCGTCGCGGCTCAGGCCCAACGTGGTTTGCGTCAGGTCGTTGGTGCCGAAGGAGAAGAACTCGGCGTGTTTGGCGATCTCGCCCGCAGTCAGCGCGGCGCGCGGCAGTTCGATCATCGTCCCAACGGTGTAGGCGACGCGCACCCCGCCATGGCTGGCAAACACTTCGTCGGCGATACGGCGCACGATCTCCTCTTGCTGTTTGAATTCTGACGTGAAGGCGACGAGCGGGATCATCACTTCGGGGATCACTTTCACTCCGCGCTCCTGACAACGCACGGCGGCGGTGAAGATCGCCCGGGCCTGCATCTCGGTCACTTCGGGAAAGATCACGCCCAGCCGACAGCCGCGATGGCCGAGCATGGGGTTGGCTTCGGCCAGCCGTTCGACCTGAGCCAGGATCGCTTCTTTAGCGTTGATTTGCTTGAGCAGGGAATCGATTTCTTCGAGACTCGAGGCCAGCCGCAGTTTCAATTTGAGATCGGTGATCGTCAGCGCCGTCTCTTCGTGGCGCGGCAGGAATTCGTGCAGAGGCGGGTCGAGCAAACGGATGGTGACGGGGAAGCCGTCCATGGCGGTGAAGATGCCGTCGAAGTCCTGAATCTGCAACGGCTCCAGCTTCGCCAGCGCCTCGCGGCGGGCGACGACGTTGGGGGCCATGATCATCTCGCGCATGGCCTCGATGCGGCTGCCCTCGAAAAACATGTGCTCGGTGCGGCACAGGCCAATGCCTTCCGCGCCAAACTTGCGCGCCACCTGAGCATCGGTCGGTGTGTCGGCGTTGGCCCGTACTTTCAAGGCGCGGAACTCGTCGGCCCATTTCATGACCGTGTAATAGTAGTGATCAAGTTCGGGCCGGATCGTCGGCACGTCGCCCAACAAGACGCGGCCACTGGTTCCATCCACCGTGATCCAGTCCCCGCGCGACACTTTGGCCTTGCCCGCCGTGAACAACTGCTGGCCATAGTCAATTTGCAATTCGTCGCACCCGACGACACAGCACTTGCCCATGCCTCTGGCGACCACAGCGGCGTGACTCGTCATCCCTCCGCGCGCCGTCACAATCGCCTGCGCCGCCACCATGCCGTGAAAGTCGTCGGGGTTGGTTTCGTGGCGGACAAGGATCACTTTCTCGCCGGCCTCGCCGAGAGCTTTGGCTTCATCGGCGTCGAAGATAACTTTGCCTGCCGCCGCCCCGGGGGAGGCGGGCAACCCGGCGGCCAGGGCTGTGGCCGTGGCCGCCGGATCAACGATGGGATGCAGAAGTTGTTCGAGTTGCTCCGGGCTGACGCGCATCAGCGCTTCTTTGCGCGAGACGACGCCCTCGTTCACCAGATCAATGGCAATGCGAGTGGCGGCCTTGCCGGTGCGCTTGCCGCGCCGCGTTTGCAACATCCATAGCTTGCCGCGCTCGATGGTGAATTCCAAATCCTGCATGTCGTGATAATGATTCTCAAGTTGGCGCGCGGTCTGCAAAAATTGGCGATAGGTTTCGGGCATGGCCTCGGCCATTTGTTGAATGGGGAGCGGAGTCCGAATCCCGGCTACCACGTCCTCGCCCTGGGCGTTGGTGAGATATTCCCCGAACAGTGTCGGCTCGCCGGTGTTGGGGTTGCGGGTGAAGGCCACGCCCGTCCCCGAATCTTCTCCGGCGTTGCCGAACACCATGGCCTGCACGTTCACTGCCGTGCCCAGCGTGTCGCTGATGCGGTTGACCCGGCGGTAGTCAATGGCCCGGCGGCTCGACCACGAGTCGAATACGGCGGCAATCGCCATCCGCAGTTGTTCTTCGGGGTCGTCAGGGACGTTCTGGCGAGTTTCACCGAAGATGATCTCTTTGAATCGATCCACGATGGCTCTAAGGTCGGCGAGGGTGAGGTCGGAGTCGCGGTGGACTCCGGCGCGGGCCTTGACGGCCTCCATCGCTCGATCCAATTTTTCTTTGGGCACGTCCAGAACGATGTTGGCGAACATCTGCGCAAAACGGCGGTAAGCGTCCCAGGCGAAGCGCTCGTCGCCGGTGAGGGCGGCCAGACCTTTGAGGGTGTCGGCGTTGAGGCCCAGGTTGAGAACGGTGTCCATCATGCCGGGCATGGAGATGGGCGCGCCGGAGCGGACGGAGACGAGCAGAGGGTTGCCGGGGTCGCCGAATCGTTTGCCCGTTTTTTCCTCCACCACTTTCAGCGCCGCCTTGCTCTGCGACCACATGCCTTCGGGGAAGAGCTTGTCGTTGGCGTAGTAGGCGTTGCAGGCGGCAGTGGTGATGGTGAAGCCGGGCGGCACGGGCAGGCCGGCCCGCGACATCTCGGCCAGGCCCGCGCCCTTGCCGCCCAGCGTTGAACCCATGCTCCGGTCGCCTTGCTCGAAGAGATAGACCCAGGTATCCACAATCACCTCCGTTACATGTTGCGTAGCGCGTATTGCGTATTGCGTAAACGGAATACGCAACACGCAATACGTTACTCCACCCAATCAAACGTCCGCGTCACGGCCTTCTTCCAGCCGGCATACAACTTCTTGCGTGACTTCGCCGGCATAGCCGGAGTCCATTCCTTGTCTTTGCCCCAGTTGGCGCGCAAGTCTTCCACTTTGCCCCAGAAGCCGACGGCCAGCCCGGCGGCGTAGGCCGCGCCAAGCGAGGTAGTCTCGGCCACTTTGGGGCGGATGACGGGCACGCCGAGCACGTCGGCTTGAAACTGCATGAGAGTGTCGTTGAAGACCATGCCGCCATCCACTTTGAGAGCCTTGAGTTTGACTCCCGAATCTTTGTTCATCGCATCCAGCACTTCGCGAGTCTGATAGGCCGTCGCTTCGAGCGCGGCGCGGGCCAGGTGGCCCTTGTTCACGTAGCGCGTCAGGCCGACGATGGCCCCGCGTGCGCTGTCCTTCCAGTACGGCGCGTAGAGGCCGGAGAAGGCCGGGACGAAATAGATGCCGCCGTTGTCGTCCACCGTCCGGGCCAGCGATTCGACGTCGCCCGATTTTTCGATCAGGCCGAGATTGTCGCGCAACCATTGCACCAGCGCGCCGGTGATGGCAATCGAGCCTTCGAGGGCGTAGACCGGCTTCTCGTTTCCAATTTTGTAACCGAGCGTGGTCAGCAAGCCGTTTTTGGATTGCACCGGCGTGTGGCCGGTGTTGAGCAACATGAAACAGCCGGTGCCATAAGTATTCTTCGCCTCGCCGGGCGAAAAGCAGGTCTGGCCGAAGAGGGCGGCTTGTTGATCGCCCAGGTCGCCTGCCACCGGCGCGCCGCCCAACGCGCCGACGGCTTGACCGTAGACTTCGCTGGAGGCTTTGATCGCCGGCAACATCGCGCGCGGCACGCCCATGATTCTTAGAATCTCGTCATCCCAGTCGAGCGTCTTCAAATTCATCAGCATCGTGCGGCTGGCGTTGGAAACGTCGGTGATGTGGACGCCGCCGTTCGGGCCGCCGGTGAGATTCCAGATCACCCATGTGTCCATGTTGCCAAACAAAATTTCGCCTTTGCGAGCGCGGACCTTCGCGCCCGGCACGTTGTCGAGAATCCATTTGATCTTCGGGCCGGAGAAATAAGTGGCCATGGGCAGGCCGACTTTGCGGCGAAAACGATTCTGGCCGCCATCCTTCGCCAGCCTGTTGCAGATGTCGGCAGTGCGCGTGTCCTGCCAGACGATGGCGTTGTAGACCGGCTGACCGCTGGCCTTGTCCCACACCACCGTCGTCTCGCGCTGGTTGGTGACGCCGACGGCGGCGATGTCTTTAGGATTAATATTGCCTTTAGCCAGCGCCCCGGCGATCACTTCCTGTGTCCGCGCCCAAATTTCGAGCGGGTTGTGTTCCACCCAGCCGGGCTTGGGATAAAGTTGCTCGTGTTCCTTTTGATGAATGGCGGCGACGTTCCCGGCGTGGTCGAAGATCATGAAGCGAGTGCTGGTTGTGCCCTGATCAACGGCGGCGGCGAATTGGGGCATGAGGGTCTCCAAAAGTTAGAGTGTTGAGTCAGAGTTATAGCAGATTTGGTTGTTACGCGAAACCGAGAAATTCTGGGTGAAACCGTCACTGCAAGTTTGGCTTATCGCCCGGCCCCAACCGCGCAAACAGAACGCATCCGATCAGGCCGGTCGCCAACGCCAGCCAAAACGGCAGAACTGGCCGCGCGATCCACAGCAGGCCACCAATGAAACCGGCGGGCAGAACGGCCAGGTTTACCAGTGACTCGTACAGACCCACGTGCTGGCCGCTTCGCGCCGGGTTCACCAAGTCGGAAATCAACGCACTGCGGATCGGATTGCCGGCCGCTTTCAAACCCGAAATGACGTAGCCGGCGAACAGCCACAGCCAACTCGGCGCAAACACAATTGTGATCGGGAAGAGGGCGGTTGCCAGAAACGACATCAGCAGAAGTTGCTTGTAGCCCGCCGCATCCACTAGCTTCGCCAACGGCCCGCGAACCAGAATGGCGACGCCAGCCTCGACGGCCAACAACAACCCAAAGCCCCAGTACGGCGCATTCAAAATTTGAATGGCATACAACACCAGCAGGGCGCGCGGCAGAACTTCGGCGTAGCGCACCAGAATTTCGCTGGCCAGCAGACGCTTGAGGCCGCCGTCCATCTCCTGCCAGATGCCAAAGATGCTTTTCGCCTCAGACAACTTTGTGTTTGACTGATAGCCAGCGCCTTGAAGAAACAGAGTCAACATCGCCGCCGCCAGCGTGATCCCCAGCCCGACTCTGACTCCAGCCTGCACATCGCTCAACAACGTGATGAGCAAACCACCGGCCACAGGCGCGATCAGCAGAGGCAGGCGAGTGATCACTTCCTGAGCGGCAAAGTTGAAGGCGCGGCGCGAGGCTTGCGGGGCCGCCGTCTCGGCCAGCAGGCCGGTGGTGGCCGGAACCACAAACGCCGGCCAGACCATCACAAACGGCAGGCCGAGAAACACAATCGAGAAGTTGGGGCTGATCAGATAGATGAAATAGCCAACAGCGGCGGCCACGTTGGCCGTCACCAGCGCCCGGCGCAGGCCGAAGCGATCCGTCATCCATCCGCCAGGAAACTGATAGAGCGCCTCAAAGAAGGTTTGCAAACTGCTGAACGCGCCGATGACGAGCGCGCCCGCGCCCAGCGCCCGCAGGAACTCCGGCGCGAAGCCAAACCACATGTTCTGGCCGAGCGAGAGGATGATGACCGAGAGGGTGAGGACAGTGAGGTTTCGGGAAGGGGACATACTGGCGAAAAAAATCAAGCCGCGAATTTCGCTAATTTCGCGAATAAGTTCAATTCGCGCCAATTCGCGTAATTCGTGGCTAAAGGTTTTGATTTCCTGTTGGGTTTATCGTTGCCGTGAAGCTCTTTCAGTTATTGACTCAAGGCGCTTGCCACCAAGTCTGGCACTTGCGCCAGGGCTTCAGCCAGACGTGACGGGTCTTTGCCGCCGGCCTGGGCCAGCGTGGCCTTGCCGCCGCCGCCGCCGCCTACCGCTTTAGCAATCGTCTTGACGATCTTGTTGGCGTCCAGCCCGCGCTTCACCAGATCGTCGGTCACGGCCACGATCAGCGTCGGCTTGCCGTCGCTCACCACGCCCAGGGCGGCCACGCCGCTCGGCACTTTCTGGCGGAACCAGTCGGTCATCTCGCGCAAAGTGTCGGCGCTCACGCCGTTGATGTTGGCAGTCAGCACCGGCACACCTTTCACCTCTTTCACTTGCGACAGCAGTTTGTCAAAGTTGTGTTGAGCCGACTCGCGCCCCAGACGTTCGATCTCTTTCTTCGCGTTCTGCAAATCGTCCATCAGGTTCAGCAACTTGCGATCCACCTCGTCCGGGGTCACGCCGATGTAAGCCGCCATTTTATCGAGCACGGCCAGCCGCCGCTGGATGATCTCCTGCGCCGCCCGACCGGTCACGGCCTCGACCCGCCGCAAGCCGGCCCCGACCGAGCCTTCGCTGGTGATGATGAACGGGCCGATGTCGGCGGTTTCGGGGACGTGGGTGCCGCCGCACAACTCGTAAGAGAACGCTTCCGGCTCGCCGATCTTGATCGTCCGCACCACGTCGCCGTACTTCTCGCCAAAGAGCGCCATCGCGCCTTCGCCAATCGCCTCCTCGCGAGCCTTGAACGCAATTTGTACTTCAAAATTCGCCAGGATGGCGTCGTTCACGTTGCGGCTGATCGCGTTCATCTCATCCTGAGTCACCATGCTGTGATGAGTGAAGTCGAAGCGCAGACGGTCGGGCGCGACGAGGGACCCGGCCTGCCGCACGTGGTCGCCCAGCACGTAACGCAATTCGCAGTGCAACAAATGGGTGGCGGTGTGATTGCGCATGATGTCCCAGCGCCGGTCAAAGTCCACTACCACCCAGGTGCTCTCACCTTCCTTTGGCGAACCGTGTGTCACCTGGCCATGATGGACGATGATGCCCGACACCGGGCGGGTCACATTCTCGATCTGAATCTCCCACTCCGGTTTCTCGTCCGACTCGTTTCGGTAGTGGGCAATCGTCCCAATGTCGCCCACCTGGCCGCCCATCTCAATGTAAAACGGGGTTCTGGCGATGACCACTTCCACCTTGTCGCCGGCCTTGGCCCTGGCGACTCGCTTGCCATCCACCAACAATGTCAGCGCCGGCTCTTCTACTTCGGTCGAGCCGTAAGGGTTGTATTCGACTCCGTCGGAGCCAAGCTTGCCTTCGGCTTGCAGGTCGGCCAGCAGTTTGTGATAAACCTCCGCCGACTCGCCGCCGATCTCGCCCATAGCCTGACCTGCGCCCGAGGCCAGCTTGTGAGCATCCATAGCCGCCTTGAACCCGGCCTCGTCCACCTCAACGCCGCGCTCGCGGGCGATGTCGCGGGTGATTTCGAATGGCAAACCGTAAGTGCCGTACAACTCAAACGCCGTGCCGCCGTCGAGCATGGCTTTGCCGTGCGCGCCCAAATCGGCCAGCCGCCCTTCAAGGTTGGCAACGCCAGTGTCCACCGTGCGCTGAAAACGAATCTCTTCCTGAGTCAGCGTTTGCAGAATTGCGTTCTTGTTCTTTCTCAGTTCAGGATAAGCGTTGCCATACTCTTCGATGACCGTCTCGGCGACCTTCGCCATAAACGGATCGGCGAAGCCGATCTTGCGCCCGAAGCGGGCGGCGCGGCGGATGACCATTCGGCAGACGTAGTTGCGGTCGGTGTTGCCGGGGACGACGCCGTCGGCGATGAGGAACGAGGCGGCCCGGGCGTGGTCGGCGACCACCCGGTAGGGGGTCAGGTTGGCGGCCCGTTCGTCGTCGTTGTGTCCGGCCATCTTCTGGATCGTCGCCAGGATCGGCGTGAAGAGGTCGGTCTTGTAGTTTGAATCCACGTTTTGCACGACGGAGACGATGCGCTCCAGACCCATGCCGGTGTCCACGTGTTTGCGGGGCAGGGGCGTGAGGTCGGTCGGGTTGGTGCGGTTGTATTGGATGAACACCAGGTTCCACAGTTCGAGGAAGCGTTTGCAGTCGCCGTTCACCCGGCAGACGTGGCCGGGCACGCTCTGCATGTCACAATATTCGGGGCCGCGATCAAAATGGATTTCGCTGTCGGGGCCGCAGGGGCCGGTCTCGGCCATCTCCCAAAAATTGTCTTTGCGGCCAAAGTAGAGAACGTGCGACGGGTCGAAGCCGGGTTGTTGCTTCCAAATATCGGCGGCTTCGTCGTCGCGCGGGATGACGCCTTTCTCGTCTTCAAAGCAGGTCGTCCACAGCCGGTCTTTAGGCAGGTCGTAGACTTCGGTGAGCAGTGTCCAGGCCCAGGAAATGGCTTCGGCCTTGTAGTAGTCGCCGAACGACCAGTTGCCGAGCATTTCGAAGAAGGTGTGATGCGAGTCGTCGCGGCCCACATCGTCCAGGTCATTGTGCTTGCCGGCCACGCGCAGGCACTTCTGCGAGTCGGCGGCGCGAGTGTAAGGGCGCTTGTCGGTGCCGAGGAAGACTTCTTTGAACTGCACCATGCCGGAGTTGGTGAAGAGCAGAGTCGGGTCGTTGCCCGGCACCAGCGGCGCGGATGGAACGATGGTGTGGCCCATCTCGGTGAAGAAATCGAGAAACGCCTGCCGGATTTCGGCGGCGGTGGTTGGGCGCTTTGAAACTTTGGTGGACTTCTTTGTCATTCGAGTGTTGCTCCAAAAATCGGTTATTTGTTATTGGTGAGGGGGGATTATACGTGAGAATGGCTTGCGAGGGGGGAATCGGTGTTGATTTAGCGGCTCTAATCCGCCCTTACCCTTTGATTCTAAGTTGATCCTGATTCTGCCGGGGCGCTTCCCCGGCAGAGTCAAAGGGAATCAACGAACAAGGAATCATAGCGGATTAGAAACTGAACCAGCCGTCTCAAATTCTGAATGTATAATCAGCCACATAGGGAGCATGAAAATGAGTTCAAATCTGCTTGGCGAAAGCATTTCTCACAGTGAAGTGACGAATATAGCGGCGCATGGCTTTTGTGCGTTGGAGAACCCAGAGCGATTTCCATTGAAGTTTGTGCCATAACCTTGACTATGACTCTCTCTCTCGACCAACAACTCGCCCTCCTGATGCAGGGCACCGAATACGGCGACGAAAACCTGGCGAAGGCCATGGAGGCCGAACTGCGGGCCAAGCTGGCCGAAGGCCGCCCGCTGAAAGTGTACTGCGGCTACGACCCGCGCACCGCCGACCTGCACCTGGGCCACACCATCACCATGCGTAAACTGCGCCAGTTCCAGGAACTCGGCCATGAGGTGAGTTTCCTCATCGGCTCGTACACCTCGCTCGTGGGCGACCCGTCCGACAAGGACAAGACGCGCCCGGTGATGACGATTGAGGACGTGAACCGCAACTCGGAGACTTACGCCGACCAGGCCGCCCGCATCCTCGACATGTCCAAGACCAGGCTTGTGCATAACGGCCAGTGGCTGGCCGACTTGAAATTGATTGACCTGATCAAGCTCGGCCAGAGCTTCACCCTCCAGCAATTTTTGGATCGCGAGAATTTTGCCAAGCGGTTTGAGAAGGGCGAGCCGATCTTTTTGCACGAGACATTTTATGCGCTGATGCAGGGCTACGACGCTGTGGCCCAACACACCGACGTTCAGGTGGGCGGCACGGATCAACTGTTCAACATCATCACCGCCGGGCGCAAACTGCAAGAGGCCTTTGGGCAGAAGCCGCAGGTGGGCATCATCATGGGTATCCTGCCCGGCACCGACGGCGTGGTGAAGATGTCCAAGAGCCTGGGCAACCACATCCCGCTCAACTCCACGCCCGAAGATATGTACGGCAAGGTGATGAGCGTGCCGGACGTAGCGATGAGCAAGTTCTTCCGTCTGACCACACGCTGGACGCCGGACAAGGTGGCCGAAGTGGAAGCCGGCCTCAAGGCTGGCGCGCACCCGCGCGATGTGAAGATGATCCTGGCCTGGGAGATCACGTCGTCATTCTACGGCGATGCCGCCGCCGACGCGGCTCAGGAACACTTCCGCACCGTGTTTCAAAGAGGCGGCCTGCCCGACGAAATGCCGGTTGTCAAACTGGAAGGGACGCCGAAGTTAGTGGAGTTATTGGTTGTTAGTAATTTGGTGAAGAGCAAGAATGAGGCGCGGCGGTTGATCGAGCAGGGCGGGGTGAAGCTCGACGGCCAGACCGTGAACGATGTCAATGCGCTGGCAAGCGAGGGTATTCTGCAAGTAGGCAAACGCGCCTTTGTGAAAGTCTCGCGCTGATGAGGCGCTTCTTCTCGTCATGGGCCTGGTTGTTGGCCCTCTTCTCAATCGCCGGTTTTATCGAAACAATGTTTTGGGGACAGATGAGCGGGTTCACGCCGCTCTACTTGCCCAAACTCGGCGTCGCGCCTGAACAGGTTCCAACCTGGACAGGCGCGATTGCGGCGCTGTCGGGCGCGATAGGCATTCCGTTTTTGCCGCTGTGGGGCGCGCTCGCCGATCGTTATGCGCGACAGCCCATCATCGTCCGCTCGTTTGTTGCTCACTTGATCGCCGGCGTGCTGGCTATCCTGGCTCGCAACATCTGGGTGTTTGTGCTGGCGCGGGCGGCGATGAGTTTTGCGCTCGGCAACAGCGGTCTGATGATGACGACCCTCACCGAGCGCGCGCCTCGCGAGCGCCAGGGTCTGTCGTTTGCCATCATGAACAGCGCCGCGCCGCTTGGCGCATTCGTCGGCCCGCTCCTCGGCGGCCCTATCGTAGACAAATGGGGCTTCCCGGCCCTCATCGGCGTCAACACCGTCCTCATGGCCGTCGTCATTCTGGCCTTGTCACTCGGCTATCGCGACTCGTTTCGCGGCACTGATCGTGGCCCGCTCTTTCAAATGGCCGTCGACTCGGTTCGCATCATCGGACAGTCATCGCGTCTGCGAGTCTTGTTCATCGCCCTCTTCATCCTGTTCGCAGGTTGGATGATCGCCTTCACCTACGTTCCTCTGGCTATCACTGCGTTATATTCGGGAGACGATCCAGGCACGGCCATTGGCATTGTCCTCGGCGCGGGCGGGTTGGTGACTCTGATCCTCAGCCCGGTGGTTGGATCGTTGGCTGACCGCTTCGGCCACTGGCGAGTGTTGATCATCGGGGCCGCCGCCTCGGTTGCCCTGTGGCCGCTTCCGGCCCTGACCCCCAATCTCGTCCTCTTCACCATTGCCTGGGCCGCCCTCAACGGTGTGATGTCGGGCGTGTTTGCCATCTCGTTCAGCGTCCTCTCGGACTCGGCCACTACTGAGGTGCGCGGGCGGGTGATGTCGTTCGCTTATTTGCCGGTCAATGTTGGCTCGATGATCGGCCCGGCCATTGGCAGTGTGGCGACTCAGATCAGCGTGTTCGCCGTCTTTCCGGTGGCGGCAGTGTTGACAGCCCTGGGCGTTGGAATGTTGGCTGTCGCCCGGCGGCGATAAAGCTATACTGCGCGCGTTTTCTTCTACGAAGTCACACGAAGCCACACCAAGGCTTCGTGAAACTTCGTGTGTCTTCGTGGATTCGAAAAAAGCGCGACCTGTGGCCGCTGGCGGCATATTTTACTTCAACGCCAGAGCGGCAACCTGGGCCGCCTCTTCACCCGTTCCGTCTTCCAACAACACACAAATGGCAAACGAGTCATCGGGCGCAAAGCCGATGAACCAACCTACTGTGCCGTCGCCAAAGCCGGAGGGAAGGGTGGCGGCATAACCGGGCAGAGGCAGGCCGGCCTGAACGCCGTTCAACTCAAACTCGATTCGTAATTCGTCGGCCACGTCGGGCGGGATGACGGCGACGGGGTGGCCGGTGACTGGCTGAGGGGCGCAGCCACCAAGTGCCTCGGCGCAAATGGCGTCAATCAATCGTGGCGCGGGCATTTCGCCTTTGTTGACGAGGGCGGCGGCAAGCAGGGCCAGTTGCAAAGGCGAAACTTTGTCACCCTCGGCAGCGAGGGTTGGAATGGGCAGGCTGGGCGCTGAAGAAAGATCGAGAGTAGATGGAAAGAGGGCGAGCAGGTTGCCCGCCGGGTAAACAGCGGCGGCCCGATTGATCAACGGCCCGTTGGCGTCGGCAGTGAAGCTCTCAAAGTCGGCGTCGAGTTTGGCCGGATCGAACGAAGGCGACGAAGCCAACGCCAGCAGATCGCCAGTGTGTGGATCAATGACGACAATGGCGCCCGGGCGGTTGGCCAGGGCGTTGAAGGTTGCGTGTTGCAGGTTGAGATCGAGAGTGAGCTTTACGTTGCGGCCAACCTGTGGCTCGCCCAGAAGATCGTGCCGCCACCGGCGCTCAAGATCGCCGAGGCCTTCCTCGCCGCTCAAGGTTGAGTCGGCGGCGGCTTCGACTCCGCTCAGGCCATAACGAAACGAAGCGTAGCCAAGCACTTGCGCCGCAGAGGTGTCGTAGTAGCGCACGTAATCACCCGGTTCACCTGTCGTCCCAGCCAGCACGGCGTTGTTGCGATCCAAAATGATTCCGCGACGGATTCGATTGTAGAGGATAACGGTTCGCGGGTTGTCGTCGCGGCTCACCAGCGACTCGCGGGCAACAAAATTCCAGTAGCCGGTGGCCAGGCCCAGCCCGGCGAAGGCCACAAGAAAGAAAACGGCCAGATCGCGAATCGGGCGGAGCGGGTCAGGCGGATTGGGCATCGTCGGAGAGTTTGAGGAGCAGGCCGATGATGATGAAGTGGGCCAGCATGGACGAGCCGCCGTAACTGAGGAAGGGTAACGTCACGCCGGTGAGCGGCAGAGCTTTGATCACGCCGCCGACGATGAGAATGGATTGCAGGCCGATCAGCGCCGCCAGGCCGCCGGCCAGCAAGCGCCGGAACGTGCCACGCGCCAGGATCGCGGCGCGAAAGCCCCGGAACACGAGAGCGGCCACCAACCCAATGGCGGCCAAACCGCCGATCAGACCCCATTCTTCAACGATCGCCGCGAAGACAAAGTCTGAGTGCACAACCGGAATCACCGTCGGCGACCCGATGCCGAAACCGTTGCCAAAGAGTCCGCCGTCGGCCACGGCGATGAGTGACTGGACGATTTGAAATGAGCGCCCGGAGGGATCGGCAAACGGATCGATCCAGGCCTCCACGCGCAGGCGCACCACGTCAAATAGAAAATAGGCGAGGCTCGCGCCGACGATCAACAGCAGGCCGCCAATGATCAAGTAGCGGCGCTGGCCGGTGGCGAGGTAGAGCAGGGCGATGAAGACGGCAAAGATGAGCGAGCCGGTTCCGAGATCGCGCTGCGAGACGAGCAGGACAATGGAGAACGTCCACATCAAAATGATGGGGGCGAGCAGGGGCGCGGTCACCACGCCTGTGCTTGAACCTTTCTCGGCCAGATAGGCGGCGAGATAGACGACGAAGAGAAGCTTGAGGGCTTCGGAGGGTTGAAAGTAGAGGCCGCAACAGCCCAGCCACAAGGTTGGGCCGCCGCCCGAGGGGTTGACTCCGGCGATCAGAGTGAGGGCGGTGAGACCGAGCCCGGCCACCAGCCACAAGTAACGGTAACGCCTCAGCCAGCGCAAGTCGCCCGGCGCGTAAGTGACGAGCAACATTCCGGCGACACTGATGGCGAGCCAGATCGTTTGCCTCAGACCAAAGGCCGGGGCCAACCGCCAGATCAGCGCCAGCCCCCAGCCCGACAAGAACATGACGAGCGGAAAGAGAAGCGGATCTCGATGAGGCAGGCGGCGTGCGAGCAAAACATGGCCGGCAACGGCGCACATCGCCCACACGCCGAGCGAGGCGATATATCCAAGTGGAAACGCTACGTCCCAATGGGCCAGCCGAACCGCAGGCGCGAGGCCCAGCGCGGCAAAGGCGACGGCCACGAAGCTGAGGGCGAGAGCGAGGAGAATCGTTTCTTGGCGGCGAGAGGCGAGCACGGTGAATAGTGAGCAGTAGGCAGTGAACAGTAATCAGTAAACAGTGAGCGGCCTCCTGCCGGACTGTTCACTGCTCACTGTTTACTGGAGATATTTCCCGACAATCGCCCTCAACTCATTGCGCGCGCTTTCAGGGATGCGGGCGCGGTCGGTGATGAGGGCGTCGGCCAGGGCCGAGCCGCAGTGGCAGTTGCGCTCGGAGCGCAAGTTGCCGGTCAAACCGGCAATGGCCTTCTGGGCGACCGCTGTGTTCCGGGTCAGAATGCGAATGACCATCTCCACCGTGACCGGCGCTTCGGAGACGTGCCACACGTCGTAGTCGGTGACGTGGGCCATGCAGGCGTAGCAAATTTCGGCTTCGCGGGCCAGAAAGGCCTCAGGGCTGGCCGTCATGCCCACCAGGCTCATGCCCCAACTGCGGAAGGTCTGGCTCTCGGCTTTGGTGCTGAAGCGCGGGCCTTCGATGGTGATGAACGAGCCGCCCTGATGAACCGGCGCGCCGGTGGCTTTGACCGCCTCGTAGAGTTGAGCCGAGAGGTCGGGGCAGAACGGGTCGGCTACGCCGACGTGAGCTACCAGCCCGCGCCCAAAGAAACTGCGCTCGCGGCTCTTGGTGTTGTCGAAAATCTGGTCGGGGATGACGATGTGACCGGGCGCGTAATCTTCGCGCAGTGAGCCACAGGCGCTCACCGAAACAATGCGCTCCACGCCCAGCATCTTGAGAGCATAAATGTTGGCCCGGTAGTTCACCTCGGTAGGCGAGAAGCGGTGGCCTTTACCATGCCTTGCCAGAAAGGCCACTTGCTTTCCTTCAAGCGTGCCAACGACGATTGGGTCGCTGGGCGGACCGAACGGAGTGACAATGTGGCGCTCTTCGGTGTGGGTTAGCCCGGCCATGTTGTAGAGGCCGGAGCCGCCGATGATGGCGAGAGAGATTTTATCGGGCATGAGGAGGCTCCTTTGAGGCGTATAGTGTGAAATGCCAAACGACAAACGTCAACCTGTCTACTTGTTTCCCCTCACTCCACCTCCAACTTAAACTGCGCCCGCCCCAGCCCCACCACGTCGCCGGTGCTGACGACGGTAGGCGTGGTGACGGCCTGACCGTTGAGGGTGGTGCCGTTGCGCGAGTCCAAGTCTTCCAGCCACCACTTGCCGTTGCGATGGGTGATGAGGGCATGTTCAAGCGAGGCCGTTTCGTCGGGCAGGGGAACGGTGTTGGTGGGCGCGCGGCCAATGGAGGTGAGCGGCAGAAGCGGGAACGTTTCGCCGAGCGACGGCGAAGGCAGGTCGCAGGCGATCAAGACGAGGCGGCCACGCGCCCGGTCGCGGGCCTGAGCGCGGGCCAGGGCCTGGCGTGTGTCGAGCCACAATAAATATAGAATGCCGCCGAGAAATGTGTAAAGCAGGAGCGCTAAAACTAGACGAAGCAGGAACAGCGCGAAAGCGGGGGACATGGAAAGGATGAAGGAAGAAGGCAGAATTATGAAAGAGGCAACGAACCTGTCATTGCGTTATTCATCCTTCATCCTTCGTAATTCATCCTTCATTTTAGGCCTGGCATCAGCGCGAGTCTGCATGGGGCGGGTGTGGCCGGTGTCTTCGGGGTTGCCGCCCGGTTCTTCTTCGCCGTAAATAAGCGCGACCCCGGCCAGCGAGATCACGTCGCCGGGGCGGAGCACACATTCTTCCACGCGATCGTTGTTGACCGACGTGCCGGCGGCTGAACCGAGATCGTAGAGCACCCAGCGGCCATATCGCTGGCGAAGCTGGGCATGATGGCGTGAGACTCGCGGGTCATCCAGAATCACGGTGTTGTCGAGCCGCCTCCCCAGTGTGATGACGGGCCGATCCAATTGCAAGTGCCGGTCGCCGCCCACAATCAAGTAGGCTTTGGGCGCGCGCTGGGCCGGGAGCGGCGTGTTCATTGAGATCATGGGCTGGGTCGGCTCTCTGGGTTGGGCCGGCGCCGGGTCAACGCGAATGCCGTTAAGTTCAACCTCGGCGTTGGCTTCGATGACGACTGCTGGCGGCGCGGCCAGAGTCAGATCAAGTTCGCGGGCAAAGATCACCAGCTCGTCGGTCAAACGTTGAGTCAGTTCGGGTGAGGCCGTTTGCAACGCGGCAACGTCATCGGGGTTAAGATGAACAACGTAGCGGCTCGGCGCCAACCGCGCTCCGCCGGGGCCGGGCAGGGCGTGGTCTTCCATAGCTCGCGCCAGCCGCACGGCCACCTCGCGGGCCTGAAGCCGTCCGGCCAGCAATCGCGAGAGCGTGCCTTCCACTAATTGCTCGATCTGAGCCTCTAAAATAGCCAGACGATTGCTCATGGCGGGGATTATAGCATGGGAGGTGCCGGGGAAAATTTACGGCCCGAACACTTGCACGCTTGAGCAAGTGTGGGACAATGTGACGACGAATGGCAAATGATAAATGACGAATGACAAATAACAAATTACCAATAACCAATCATTCACCGGGCAAACAAATTCGCCTGACAACGCTGGCCTCGTGCGCCGGTTGAGCGGCCAAACTTGATCCTCAGGTTCTGGGGCAAGTAGTCCGTTCGTTGGGCGAACTGTTTCAACCCAAAGACTACCCGGCTCTGCTGGTTGGCTTAAACGCGCCCGATGACGCCGCCGTCTACCGCCTTAACGACGCGCAGGCCATCATCTCCACCACCGACTTCTTCCCGCCGGTTGTTGATGAGGCTTACGAGTTTGGAGCCATTGCGGCGGCCAACGCCCTCTCGGATATTTACGCCATGGGCGGCGAGCCATTGTTCGCCCTCAACCTGGCCGCCTGGCCGGACGATGTTGACCCGGCCCTGCTCGCGGACGTTTTGCGCGGCGGGGCCGAGAAGGTGAAGGAGGCCGGGGCGGTTGTCGCCGGCGGCCACACCATCACCGACCGCGAACCCAAATACGGTCTGGCCGTCACCGGCCTTGTTCATCCCGACCACATTTTCACCAAAGGCGGCGCTCGTCCTGGTGATGCCCTCATTCTCACCAAGCCGCTCGGAACCGGGGCCATCACCACCGCCATCAAACGCGACCAGGTCGGCGAAGCTGATGCCAGCGCCTGCATTGAAAGCATGATGAAGTTGAATCGTGACTCGGCCCGCGCCGCGCAGGAATTCGGTTCAGCCATTCGCGCCGTCACCGACATCACCGGCTTTGGCCTCGCCGGGCACGGCCACGAAATGGCCCATCTGTCCGGCTGTGCGATCCGGCTTGAATTTGCTAAACTACCCTGGCTACCCGGCGCCGAACGTTATGCCCGCGAGTGGATTTTCCCCGACGGCGCGGAACGCAACGAACATTATTATTCGCAATGGGTAAAGCTCGAACGCCAACTGGCCGACTGGGAACGAATGTTGTTGTTCGACCCGCAAACCAGCGGCGGCTTGTTAATTGCTCTGGACGCGAACCGGGCCGACGAGTTTCTGCGCCGCGCGCCGGGCTGGAAGATTGGCCAGGCTGAGAGCGGCCTGGCCGGTGAACTCATCTTCTGTTGATACTTGATTGAAGCGATGGCCTCTAACAGCCCACGCGTGACCAAGCGAGACCTGCCCCCGCCCACCGGCTTTGACGACGGGGAAGCCGCCACTCGCCCCGACCCCTCCCTCTACAACTATCCTTCTGCCGAGCCGGCGCCACCCACACCCGCCGCCGAACTCGAAGCCGTCCGTCAGTTAAGCCTGAGCCTGACCGCCAGCCTCGATCTGCCAACCGTTCTGGAGACCATCCTCAAAATCGTCTTTCAATTGATGAAAGGCGCGAAGAACGTTCACGTCTTCAGCTACGACTCCGAAAATGATCGGTTGACGTTTGGCGCCGCCGTGCGCTCCGATGGCCGAAAAGCGGCGCCCTGGCCTGCGCCCCGGCCTCACGGCCTCACTTACACAGTCGCTCGCGGCGGCGAAACCGTGGCCGTGAGCGACATGAGCACCCACCCGCTGTACGCCAGCGCCCCCGGCCACTGGGGCGGGGCCATCGTCGGCCTGCCGCTCAAAATTGGGCAACGGGTGGTGGGCGTGATGAACGTGGCCTATCCCCGCCCCCACACCTTCTCGGAAGCAGAGTTGGCAACCCTGCGCTTGCTGGCCGACCAGGCCGCCCTGGCCATTGAAAACGCCCGCCTGTATCAGGTTGAGCGGCGGCGCGCCGAGCAACTTGTCGGTTTGCATGAAATCACCCGCGCCCTGGGTGTGATCACCGATTCGAATGAAAGCTACGGAATCATGACCCGGCGGCTGGCCGAACTACTGGGCGCCCGACTCTGCTTGCTGTTGTTCTATGAGCCGCACAAAGCCGAACTCTGCGCCAAACCTGCCGCCTACGGCATTGACGATGAAACCCTGCTCACGATTCGCTACTCCCTCCACGACGCGCAACAGATATTGGATCTGCATCGCCACGACGTGTTTGTAGCCAATCACCAGACCGACAAGCCCGAACTGTTTGACCTGCTGGCCCGCCATCTGCAAATTGACTCCCTGATGGTCGCCTCCATTGGCCGGATGGTGGGCCTGATCGTCATCGCCAACAAGCCGGGCGGCTTCAACAACGACGACGCCCGCCTGGTGAGCATCTTCTCCAACCAGACCCGGGCCTTGATCGAAAATGCAGAGTTGTTCGCCGAAATGAGTGAAACACTCAGCCGCGAAAAAAGACTGAACGACATCTCGCGCGTTATCGGCGGCACGCTCGACCTCCCCAGCGTGCTCTCGAACATTGTTCGCCTGGCCGCCGAACTCGTCGGGGCCGACGCAGGTTCACTGGGCCTGGTGTCGGCAGACGGGCAAATCATAGACTTCCCTTACCTTTACAACTTGCCAGATATCATTCTCGGCCCTTTGCCAAAAGGCCAGGGAATTGCCTGGCACGTGATCGAGACCGGCGAGCTGGTATTGCTGAGAGACTATAGCGCTCATCCAAAGGCCAACCCGCCTTTGATCGAAGCTGACGTCAAGGCATTTATCGGCGTGCCGGTGGTGGCCGGCGATGTTCGCCTGGGCGCTTTGGGGTTGTTCAGCCTCGACCCGGCGCGCGTTTTTGGCAAACGCGATCTGGCCCTGGCCGCCTCCATCGGGCGGCAGGCCGGGGTGGCAATTCAGAATGCCCGGCTCTTTGAGGCCGAGCATCGCCAGGTTGCGGCGCTCACTGCCCTGCACGAGACCAGCC
>JACPWC010000036.1 GCA_016197225.1 Chloroflexota bacterium | reverse complement strand
TGCCCTTCGGCTAACACCGGGTTGCCGGCTTCGTTCGCTACGCTCACTACGCCCAACCCTTGCCTGGTCACGGCATTTGCTGAGGGGCAAAGGCGCAAATGCCGCGCCCAGGCTGCGGGTTCGGCAACCCGAAACGTTAGGCGAAAGACAATCAAAGATCAGAGCGCGGCCATCCCTGGCCGCACAAGACTAAGTTGGGCCGCAGCTTTTGTCCGCCGACGCACAGGTGCCAGTTTTGCTATACGCTGCGCCGCGTATTCTTGCCCGGAGAGACCACCGTATGCACTTCACACTGGTTCGCCATGGCGAATGCCTGGGACAAACTGACCCACAGTTCTACACGGACCCCGATAGCGCTTTATCGCCCCGTGGTATCGCGCAAGCGAGAGCGACCGCGCACCAACTCTCCACTGAAAAGGTCACTCACGTAATCAGCAGTCCACTCCTCCGTGCGCTGGCGACTGCTGACGCCATTGCAGCAAAGTGCGCTATCCCACAGATCCAAGTCTGGCCGGAGTTGCGCGAGGGTTTTAGCGGGTGCCATCGTGGTTTACCACGAAACCAACTCCAAGCGCAGTTTCCCCGTGCGGCGCTTGCCGCAACGATCACCGAGGCTGGCTGGAGCCATGGCGATCCGGATTACGACGCCTTCTGGCTGCGTTGCCAGGAGACCGTCAATCGCGTGCGTCAACAGTTTACGCATCAGGATCATGTCGTATTCGTGACCCACGGTGGCTGTGGGAACTACCTCTTGCATATCCTGCTCGGTATCGATCGCCGCACGCCGCTATGGTTCGAACTGGAGAACGGATCAATTACCCGAGCGCGTCTCATCCCTGATCCCCAGGCGGAGCGTCCGGATTGGCCGCTCTATCCACCGGTGCCGGTCGAGATCACAAGCGTCAACGACATTGCACATCTTACGTGGGCACCGCCATCTCAAGCCGGTGGAGAGCCGTGATATCCACCGCGACGAGCGTGGCTGCGGGCCAACAAGTGAATGAAACAGACCTTGCTCGCGGTACTGGTTGCTGCTGTTTATTCACGGTGCGTTAGAGAGGTGATCCAGAATCACCGGGTTTGCCGTCCGGGCAAACCCGGTTAGATTGTCCATCGCCTAACACCGGGTTGCCGGCTTCGTTCGCTTCGCTCACTTCGCCCAACCCTCGCCTGGTCACGGCATTTGCTGAGGGGCAAAGGCGCAAAGGCCGCGCCCAGGACTTCGGGTTCGGCAACCCGGGGACGTTAGCTGCAATGGGCAAAAGACACCAGCATATCTTCCACCTTTGCCGGGAGATTTGTCGATGACCGTTGGATGGAACATGTTGGCGTCGATAGCCGCGCCGATTATTGCCCTATTTGTCGGCGTATGGCT